>DASYJZ010000218.1:0-5717 GCA_035995965.1 Longimicrobium sp.
TCGTGGAGAAGTTCGGATTCGAATGGACCTTCTTCGATCATCCCAGCGGGCTGTAATACCAGATTCCACAATCGACCGTGCATTCCTGGAGAGCATTGACGGGCCGGCTATAGATCCTTTGGCCTGCCAAGCTCTTGCCGGATAGAAGGATGCATTGTGGCTGGCCTCAGGATGACGTCTTCGGGGCTTGCTCGAGTGCACGGTCGATCCCAGGGAACTGTATAACCGTCCGGAATCCCCTCGGTCTCCATCCCCCGAACGATTGCGGCACCGATGACCCGAGTGGACAGGGTGCTCCGCTGGGTGTGGCTGATCAACGGCGTGCTGCTGCTGGCGCTGCTGGTCTTCGGCGCCGGCTTCGTCACGATCGGCGCGCTCTCGGGGATGGGGGGCGGGAGGCCGGCGTCGTCATCGGCGAAAGGTGCGGACAGCGTGCGGACCGCGGCGGCGAGCGGGCCGATCCGCTACGATCCGCCTGTGCCGGTCCGCGGGCGGGCGACGCGCGTGGTGCTGATCCGCCGCGGCACCGGCTACACCTACTCGAGCACGGCGTCCAGCACCTCGGCGGGCGGCGAGGGCGCGGTGGTCAACGTAGCCTTCCTGGAGGGTGGCGGCGCGCGGCTGCTGCTGGAGCGACCGGGGTTCATCCGCCGCGTCCGCTTCCCGGGCGACGACCCCGCGGCGGCGGCGGGCGACAGCGCGCTGCGGTGGATCGTCTACGAGATGGCGGTGCAGGACAGCAACGCCGACGGCACCGTGGACGACCGCGACCGGCGCAGCCTGTACGTGACCGACTTGGACGGCCGCGGACTGCGGCGCGTGCTGCCGGAGGGGTACGAGTTGCACGAGTGGGCGGGACAGCCCGACGGCTCGCTGGTTGCGACGGGGCTGGAGCTCGCGCCCGCGCCCGGCGGGCGGATGCGGCAGCGCGCCTTCGTGCTGGATCCCGCGGGCACGGTGCGGCCGTACGCGGCGCTGGACTCGGTGGCGGCACAGGCGGGGCGGATCGTCGGCAGTCCGTGAACGGAAGGGTCCGAGGCCACGGGTACCCGGCGCGCAGCGGATCCAGCCGGCGGCTACTCGGATCGACGGGACGGCGGAGCGGACCGGCGCCAACGCTAGAAGTAGTCGTTGATGATGCGGTATGCGAGGTAGATCCCCACCCCCGTTCCCACCGTGCTGAGGATCACGGCGGCCATGATGCCCAGCGGCTCGCCCAGCCACCACCCCAGCCACCCGCCGACGGTGGCGCCGATCAGCCAGAAGAGCTTCTCCATGCGTGCCGCGTGGTCGAGGTTGAGGGTCGAAGGCCGGCGGACGCGTTGAGTCTAACGCACGGAGTGGCGGTTCGCAGGGGGAGGATTTCGCGAACGCGGAGGAACACATCCATGACCCGACTGCGTATCTGTGTCCTTGCCGTGCTGACGATCGCGTCGGGCGGCTGCGCGAATCCGCGCGAGGAGGCGCGTGACGAGCTCCGAGGGCTACGCCTGGCGGTGGAGCAGCACGCGCGGGACTACGGCAGGTATCCGAAGACGGTGGACGCGGGGCGGCCGGCGAGCGCCACGAACCTCCCCCATCGGCCGCGCCGCGGGGTGACCGTCGAGCTGGTGCACGCGGGTGCGGACGGGTTCCAGGCGCTCGCCCGCCGCCGGCCGTGGGTCTGCTCGATGAACGTCGACGCGCGGCACGTGGAGAGGCTCAAGTGCGCGCCGCTCACCAGCCCGGCGACGAATGTGCCGACCGGCGGTGCGCGACGGGCGCCGTCTCCGCTCGAGACGCGCCCCTAGACCTGGAGCGGTTTGCGGATCGCTCCGAAGGGTTGGCGACGGGTTGGAAACCCGCCGCTGGAACGGCACCAAGTCCGCCTTCGCGGACTACGCCTCGGGCATGGGCGGGGGTAGCATCAATCCGCGTGCGGGAGGGTCGTGCACGAATACACAGTTGATCGTGGGGATCGGTAATAGGTGCGCGTCAGAAGCAGTGTGGCGTAGGTCAAAAGGAGAAGCGCCTCCTCCGGACGTTTTCCGGGGGAGGCGCTTCTCCGTCGAAAGGCGAATCCGTCAGCGCTTGGAGAGCGTGTCGAACCGGCGGCCGAAGGTCTCGAAGCGTTGCGCGGCCTGCCGGTTGCCGACCTGCGCCTCCGCCTGCGCCTGCGCCATGTAGGCGTAGAAGTAGTGGATGGGGATGTTGCGCGTGGCGTCGTCGGCCCAGTGGTCGCGGTTCTCCAGCCCGTGGAGCTGGAAGGTCTCCGTGAGCAGCTTGCGGCCGACCACCGGGTTCATGTACGCGCCGAGCACCGGGCTGTAGTCGCTCCCCTCGGGCATCTTCACCAGGGACCGCCCCTCCTGCGGAGTGACCAGCTTGAAGGCCATCCCCTGCCGCGCCACGTACGGGAAGAACCCGAGGTCGTACTGCACGTTGGTGGTGCTGGCGAAGAAGATCGGCCGGTCGCCCCACGCCTGCTTGACGATGGAGAGCAGGAACTGGTCCGAGGCGTACAGGTACTTGCCCTGCGGGATCGGCACCTCGATGCCGCGCGTCGAGAAGAAGGTGCCCGGCTGCGTCACCTGCGTGACCTGCGAGCGGGCCACGATGTCGATGTCCTGGTCGGTGAGCCCCAGGATGGACCGCGTGGGCCGGTGCGACGCGTCGTAGAAGCGCGGGCCGGTGCGCGCGTCGAACGGGCGCTGGCAGATGATGCGGGTGGGGTCGGAGTTGGGGTTCAGCCCGTTCACGCAGGGACGGGTGAGGTCGCGGAGCTGCTTGGGGTACCAGTCGGTGTTCAGGTAGCTCAGCACGATCACCGTGACGTCCTTGCGGATGCCCTCCACCTCCTGCAGGTACCAGAGCGGGAAGGTGTCGTTGTCGCCGTTGGTGAACAGCACCCCGTACGGCTCCACCGACTGCAACAGGTTGTACGCGAGGTCACGCGCCGCGTAGTCGCCGCGGCGGTCGGCGTAGCTCCAGTTGAGCACCAGCGGGATGAGCGCGAGCACGAAAATGGGGCTGGCGAGCGCCAGCGGCTCCCGCCACCAGGGCCGCCCCGCGGCCGTCCCCAGGCTCGCGCCCAGCGCCTCGGAGAGCTCCAGCCAGAGCGCGGTGAGCCCGATCCCCGCCCACAGGCCCCAGAGGCTGAACGACACCAGGAAGAAGTAGTCGCGCTCGCGCACCTCGGCCAGGTCGCCGCTGAGCGCCAGCGCCTGCACCTGCGCGAAGCCGTACTTGAAGTTCATGTAGATGGTGAGCCCCAGCGACAGCGTCAGGAAGAGCATTGCCAGGTACAGGAAGCTCTTGCGGTCCTTCTGCCAGTGCCGCCAGGCCCCATAGCCGCCCAGCCCGGTGAAGAGCAGGGTGAAGAAGATCCGCCATGCGCCGAAGTAGCCGCTCGCGCCTGAGATGCTGCGCGCCCACTGCCAGTCGAAGTACTGGAACCAGGTGGCCATCTGCGCCCAGAACGGCGCCTGCCGGTCGAACAGGCTCGGCTTGCCGTACTGCTCGCGCGCCAGCGAGGCGGTGAGGTTGACGCAGTAGCCGGGGAGCTTGGCCCCCAGGCCCAGGATGCTGACCAGCGCCGAGCCCACCGACGGGCAGCTCGGGTTGGCCTCGTTGATGATGGGCCCCAGCCCGGCGCGGATGGAGAGGAGGAGGTGCACCGAGAGCCCCAGCACGCCGAACACCACGCCGAAGGCGTACAGCCGCCAGTTGGCGTAGGAGCGCGGGCGCACCAGCAGGATGAAGAGCATCAGCGCCGGAGCGGCCAGGAAGGCCATCAGGTGGTTGCCGACCGAGAGGGCCAGCATGAACACCATCAGCACCAGCACGTTGTCGTCGTGGAAGCGGCGGGTGCCGCGGACGCCCTGGTGCTCCTCCACGTGGTCGCGCCAGAGGAAGGCCAGCCAGGAGAGCGCCGCGATGGTGAACATCGAGACGGTGTAGACCTTCTCGTTCACGTTGCTCTGGTTCCACACCGTGTACGCCGTGGCCCCCAGCAGCACCGACACCGCGGCCCCCACCCGGCGCACCGTCTCGCGGCCGTCGAAGAAGCCCAGGATGCGGTGCACCATCAGGAACCAGAAGAACGACGTCCCCGCGCTCATGAAGGCGCTGAAGAGGTTGATCCGCACCGCCACCGGGAGCCCGGTGGGGGAGAGGAGCACATCCCAGGCGCGCGCGAGGAGCACGAAGAGCGGGTTCCCGGGCGGGTGCGGGATCCCCATGATGTGGCTGGTGGCGATGTACTCGCTGGTGTCCCAGAACGCCGTGGTGGGCGCCAGGGTGAACGCGTAGAGCGCGAACACCGCGAGCGCCGCCGCCAGCGCGAGCAGGTACGGCGGGCGCTGGGCCGCGGCGTCCGCCACGGCTTCGGCGGGCGCGGCGCGGGGGCGCTCGGTCCTGGTAGCCTGGGTGCTCATGAAGGCCCGTGCAGGGGTAGCTCGTTGTGGAGAAAGCGGATAAAGGTAAGCCATCGGCCGGCCCCTGTCGACAGCGGCCGGCGGCGCTCACCCGGAAGCCGCAATCAACCCCCCAGTGGTGCCGCAGGTTCCGCCCGCGCGGCCTGTTCCACCCTCCCACCGGGCGCGTCCGGCCCGCGGGGGAGGGTGAGGGTGAAGGTGGAGCCCTGCCCCATGCGGCTCTCGACCGCCAGGTCGCCGTCCATCGCGCGCGCCAGGTCGCGGCTGATGGCGAGGCCCAGCCCGGTGCCCTCGTTGCTGCGGGTGAGCGTGGGGTCCACCTGCACGAACGGCTCGAAGACCGCAGGGAGCTTTCCCTCCGGGATCCCGCGCCCGGTGTCGCAGACCCGGATGCGCACCCGCTCGCCGTCCGCGCTCCAGTCCAGCACGATGCGGCCCCCGGGGTCGGTGAACTTCACCGCGTTGCCCAAGAGGTTCAGCACCACCTGCTCCGCCCGGTCGCGGTCGGCGCGCACGGTGACCGCGGGGTCGCCGCGGCGGTAGGCGTAGTGGTGCCCCCGGGCGCGCACCTGCGGCTCGATGAGCGCCTCCACCGAGGCGAGGACCTCGTCCAGCGGCACGTCGCGCACGTCGTAGACCACCTGCCCCGCCTCCAGCCGGGCGAAGTTCAGCACGTCGTTGATCAGCCCCAGCAGGTGCCCCTGGTTGCGGCGGATCTTCTCCAGGTACTCGCGCTGGGTGTCGCCCAAGTCGCCGTGGATCCCCATCTCCAGCAGCTGCGCGTAGCCGGCGATGGCGTTCAGCGGCGTGCGCAGCTCGTGGCTCATGGTGGCCAGGAAGGCGCTCTTGGCCTCGTTGGCCTGGTCGGCGGCGGCGCGGGCCGCCTCGGCCTCGTGGGTGCGCGCCACCAGCTCGTCGTTGGCGTGCTGCAGCTCGTCGTGCGCCATCTCCATCTCGGCCTGCGCCTCCTGCAGCTCGGCCGCCTGCTGCTCGAGCTGCACGCGCGCCTCCTCGGTCTCGTGGAAGAGGCGCGCGTTGTCGATGGCCACCGCGGCGCGGCGCGCCAGCTCCTCGGCCAGCGCCAGGTCCCCCGCGTGGTAGCGGCGGCCGCTCTCGGCGGCCACCAGGGTGATGGCCCCCAGCATCGTCTCCCGCGCCACCAGTGGCACCACGATGTAGCTGCGCAGGCCGAGCTCGCGGATCAGCGCCATGTGCTCGTCGTTCACCGCGGCGGCGGCGAGGAGGTCGTCGGGGATGTCGCTCATCATGTCGGGGCGCCCGCTGCGGATCACGGCGGGGAGG
>DASYJZ010000219.1:0-2430 GCA_035995965.1 Longimicrobium sp.
CCCGCCGCAAGGGACGCTCAAGTCCCGACCCTGGCCTCCTGCGTTCCTCTGCGTCTGGCCGGACTGCACCGCGTACGGCGCAATCTGCTGATCGGCTGGAAAGCGTCTCGCGCAGAGATGCGGAGGAACGGAGAGGACGCAGGAAGCATCATCGCTCCCCGCGTCCTCGCCGCCGCTCCGCGCCTGCCCGGAGGCCGACGCCGGCCGTGATGGGCTACCGGCGCCGGCCCCCGAGGTGGGTCACGGACAGCACGGACTGGTGTTCACGGTGGTGACGTCGGGGTTGCATCCCGTGTTGATGCGCGTGCAGCACCCCCCGCCCGGGCCCGACGCCTCCAGGGCCTCGACGGTGCCCGCCGTTTCCCCGGCGTCGCCGGCGTCGAACGTCTCGACGACCAGGCTGTCGACCGGCAGCTTCAGCTTCTCCATGATGACCTCCCCGGTAGGAATGGGCGCCGCGAGGTTCGCGGCACGATGGCCGGCCTGCTCAGGCCGCCAATCCGACGGGACCGGTGGGAGTCCGGTGAAGCCGTTCAGCCACGCCACCTCTCCGGCGGCGGGGCCGGTTCGCGCCGCAATGATGATACCAGGGCGCGGCAAGGCCCCAGGCGAGCGGGTGGATGCACGGACGCGGAGCCGCAGGGAAACCGGGTGTTCCTCTGCGGCTCTGCGGCTTCGGCGTGAGATGATGCCGGGCTTCAGTCCTCGAAGCGCTTCAGGACGAGCGTGGTGTTCGCCCCGCCGAAGCCGAACGAGTTGGAGATGACCACGTCCAGCTCCGCCTTGCGCGCGGTGTTCGGCACGTAGTCCAGATCGCACTCCGGGTCGGGGTCGTTCAGGTTGATGGTCGGCGGGATCACGCGATCGCGCAGCGCGAACACGCACGCCCCGGCCTCGATCGACGCGCTCCCGCCCAGCGCGTGGCCGAGCATCGACTTGGTGCTGGAGACGGCGAGCTTCTCCGCGTGGTCCCCGAACACGGTGCGGATGGCGCGCGTCTCGGCCAGGTCGCCCACGGGCGTGGCGGTGCCGTGGGCGTTGATGTAGCCCACCCGCTCCGGCGCGATCCCGGCGCTCTTCAGCGCGCGGCGCATGGAGCGCACGGCGCCCTCGCCGTTCTCCGGCGGAGCGGTGATGTGGAAGGCGTCGGCGCTCATCCCGAAGCCCGCCACCTCCGCCAGGATCGGCGCGCCCCGCCGCCGGGCCGACTCCAGCTCCTCCAGGATCAGGATCGCGCCGCCCTCGGCGTGCACGAAGCCGCTGCGGTTGCGGTCGAAGGGCTTGGACGCGGTGGCCGGGTCGCCGTTGGCACTGGCCAGCGCCCGCGCCGCCGCGAACCCGGCGAAGGAGATGGCGGTGATGCACGCCTCGGTGCCGCCGGTGAGCATCATGTCGGCGTCGCCGCGCTGGATGGCGTGATAGGCCTCGCCGATCGAGTGGTTGCTGCTGGCGCACGCCGACACCGGCGCGTAGCTGGGGCCCGACGCGCCCGTGCGCATCGCCACCTGCCCGGCGGCCAGGTTGATGATGCTGGCGGGGATGAAGAACGGCGACACGCGCCCCGGCCCCTTGGCGTCCATCAGGGTGCGCGTCTCCATGATGTTGGCGAGCCCGCCCATCCCGCTGCCGATGATGGTCCCCGTGTTCTCGGGGTCGGGCACCCGCCCCAGCGGGCCCAGCCCGGCGCTCCGCATGGCCTCGTCGGCGGCGACCAGGGCGTACTGGATGAAGGTGTCCATCCGCTTCAGCTCGCGCCGGTCGATCACGCCTTCGGGGTCGAAGTCCTTCACCTCCGCCGAGATGCACAGGTCGGGCGCGAGCCCCTCCAGCGTGAACTTGGTCAGCGGCCCCGTACCCGACTTCCCGGCGAGCAGGTTGCCCCACGTGTCGTCCGCGTTGTTCCCCAGCGGCGTGACCATCCCCACGCCCGTGACCACCACTCTGCGTACCGCCATCGATCCACTCTCCAGGTTCGAAGGGGACAGGGTACGGGGGACAGGGGACAGCCAGCAAACGAACTCGTTGGCTGTGCCCTGTTCCCCGTCCCCTGTTCCCTGTCAGTTCCCCTATCCCTGTTCCCTGCAGTCATTCGGCCTTCAGCAGCCCGTTCTGCAGCGCGAACCGCACCAGCTCGCTGCGGTGGTGCAGGTTCAGCTTCTCCATGATGCGGGCGCGGTAGGTGTCCACCGTCTTCGGGCTGATGAACAGCTTCTTCCCGATCTCGGTGGAGCTGAACCCCTCCACGGTGAAGCCCAGCACCTCGCGCTCGCGGTCGGTGAGCTTCTCCAGCGGGTCGGGGGCGCCGGGCTCGGCCTTCTGCTTCAGCCCGCGCAGCAGGAGCTTGGCGCCGCTGGGGTAGAGGAAGACCTCGCCGGCGGCGACGGTGCGGATCGCCTCGATCAGCTCCTCGTCGGCGCTGCGCTTGCTCAC
>DASYJZ010000220.1:0-4370 GCA_035995965.1 Longimicrobium sp.
CCTGAACCGCTTCAGCTCCATCGATCAGCAGAGCGCACGCTGACGCACGCCATCACCCGTCACGACGGAGAATCGACCCAGGATCTCAACAGATGCATCACCGAGAAGATCAGCGACCACCTTTGCTGGCTCCTCAGGCGATGAGGCGGCGATACGCAGGTAAATGACCCCGGGAGGGACAGGAGCAAGATCGCGGTAGATCAACTCGCCAAAGTCCCGGTCGAACGTGATCAGCACCCGGTTCTGCTCGCACGCAATTCTGAGCACGTCGACATCCGGCATGCCAGGCGCGAGCTCTGAGATCGCCACTACGTCGAATCCATCGCTGCGGAGACGGGCGACGCTTGCCAGGGAGAAGTTCTCGTCGGCGAGGAGCGCGATCACGCCGCGCCCTTGCGGAGCGGTCGCAGCGCGCCGTCGAGCACGCATTCGCGTGCATACGCGAAAACCGCAGCCAATGCCTCTGCGGTTACACCTGGGTAGTTCTCGATCACCTGCTCACGCGTCCAACCGCTGGCGAAGAGCTCGAGCAGGAACTCCACGCCGATTCGGGTACCGCGCACCACGGGTTTTCCCACCAGCACTGCGGGATCTACCGTAATGTAGTCGCGCCAGTTCATGTCTGATCCTTTGCCGTGGGTCAATGGGACCGAAGCAAAGATTAATCAGTCGCCGCGTCACCGTCCACAACCCGGCCCAGCTGGTCTGAGTGGGCCGGAACCTTGCGAGGCATCACGGTTGACCTGCAACCCGGACGGATCGATGGCGAAGACGGTGTGGTGCGTGTTCGAGCGGCTGCCGGAGGAGAAGTGCCCGGCGCTCACCGCGATCTGCGCGTCGGTCGAGGTGGCCGAGGAGCTGGTGGAGCTCGGGCGGCGCGAGAAGGAGACCGACGGCGAGCCCGCGGGGGAGTGGACCGTCACCCCGTGGACGGTGCTGGATCGCCAGGTCGGCCGCATCGACCGCGCCGACCAGATCAGCCACGTGCTCGACCCCATGCGCGGCGCGCTCGCCTACCCCGCGGCGAACCAGCCAGACCAGCAGAAATAGATTCTCACGCGGAGATGCAGAAACGCGGAGAAGACTGGGGGGTCCTCTCCGCGTCTCCGCGCCTCCGCGTGATGCCGACCTGTTTCAGTCCAGCTCGGACTCGGAGTCGATCACCTTCCCCACCAGGCCGTATTCCTTCGCCTGCTCGGCCATCAGCCAGAAGTTGCGGTGCGTGTCGGACTCGATGCGCTCGATGGACTGCCCGGTCTCGCGGGAGAAGATCTTGTTGATGCGCTCGCGCATGCGGATGATCTCGCGCGCCTCGATCTCCACGTCGGCCGCGGTGCCGCTCCCGCCGCCCGCCGGCTGGTGCAGCAGGAAGCGCGTGTTGGGAAGCGCGAAGCGGTCTTCCAGCGGCACCGCCACGTAGATCAGCGCGCCCGCGCTCGCCACCCACCCCGTCCCCACCATCCGCACGCGCGGCTTGATGAAGCGAATCACGTCGTGGATGGTGTCGCCGCTCTCCACGTGGCCGCCCTGCGAGTTGATGAAGATGGTGATGGGGTCGTCGCCGCTGGCGGCCATCGCCAGGAGCTGCCCCATCACGTGCGACACCAGCCGCTGGTTGATCTCGCCGCTGATGATGAGAGTGCGCGATTTGAACAGCCGGTCGCGCACCGCGTCGGTCATCGAGGCGGCGTTGCGGTCCACCTCGCGCTCCTCGGGCTTCTGCTCGGGAGTCTCCTCTTCTTCCTGTAGCCTGTACATGGTCCCCGTTTCGCTGGCGCAGGTCTCGTCCGTTTCCGGGCCGGAAGATAAACCGCCGCGGCGCGCCTGAACAGCGCCCGCGGCGGCCTCACCTGCTTTCGGCGATTCTCTCCACGTCTCTCCTGGACCGTCGCGGTCTCAGCCGATACGCTCCTGCAGGTAGCGCTCGATCTCGTCCTGGCTGATGCGCGTCTGCGCCATGGTGTCGCGCTCGCGCACGGTCACGGTGCCGTTCTCCATCGTCTCGCCGTCTACGGTGATGCCGAAGGGCGTGCCCGCCTCGTCCTGGCGGCGGTAGCGCCGGCCGATGGCGCCCGACTCGTCGTAGAAGCTGGGGATGCCGCGCGCCCGCAGCGCCTCGTGGATCTGCCTAGCGCGCTCGGGCATCCCGTCCTTCTTCACCAGCGGGAATACGCCGGTCTTGATGGGCGCGAGCGAGGGCTTGATGCCGAGCACCACGCGCGTCTCGCCCTCCACCTCCTCCTCGCGGTAGCCGTTGGCGAGCACCGCCAGCGTCACCCGGTCCGCCCCGGCCGAGGTCTCGATGATGTACGGCAGGTATTTCTTTCCGGTGACGGTGTCGATGTACTGCAGTTTCTTGCCGCTGAACTCCTGGTGGCGCGCCAGGTCGAAGTCGGTGCGGTTGTGGATCCCCTCGATCTCGCCCCACCCCTCGTCGCCGATGCTGCCGCCGAAGAAGAACTCCACGTCGCCCGCGGCGCTGGCGTAGTGCGCCAGCTTCTCGTGCGGCGCGTAGCGGATGCGGGCGGGGTCGAGCCCGATCACGTCGCGGTGCCACGCCAGCCGCGCGTCGCGCCAGCGGTCGAACCACTCCTCGTCGCTGCCCGGCTCGACGAAGAACTGCATCTCCATCTGCTCGAACTCGCGGGTGCGAAAGGTGAAGTTCCCCGGCGTGATCTCGTTGCGGAAGGCCTTTCCGATCTGCGCGATGCCGAAGGGCACCCGCTGCCGCGCGCTCTGCTGCACGTTCAGGAAGTTCACGAAGATCCCCTGCGCCGTCTCCGGCCGCAGGTAGACCACCGCGGCGTTGTCTTCCGCGGGGCCCATGAAGGTCTTGAACATCAGGTTGAACTGCCGCGGCTCCGTCCACTCGCCGCGCCGGCCGCAGCTCGGGCACTGCGCCGTGGCGAGGTCGGCGGCGCCGGTCTCGGCCAGCAGGGTGTCGACGCGGTAGCGGCGGTGGCAGTTGCGGCACTCCACCAGCGGGTCGGTGAACTCGGCGATGTGCCCCGAGGCCTCCCACACGCGCGGGTGCATGAGGATGGCCGCGTCGAGCCCCTCCACGTCGTCGCGCATGTGCACCATCTCGCGCCACCACGCCTCCTTCACGTTCCGCTTGAGCTCCACCCCCAGCGGGCCGTAGTCCCATACGCTCCCGGTGCCACCGTAGATCTCGGAAGACTGGAACACGTACCCACGGCGCTTGGCGAGGGATACGAGCTTGTCCATCAGTTCGGTGTCCGCCATAGCCTGAGCCGCGTCCGGTCCTGTGCGTCGGGATTTTTTGGGAGCGGGGATATTAGCCCCCGCCGGGTGCCGCTGCAATCCGCCGGGCCTGGAAAAACCGAAGCCCTCCGCGGTCGGCGGAGGGCTCCAGCGCGGCTTGCGCCGACGCTCTTACTTCGGAAGGGGGCTGAGGCCGCTCCCGCCCGGGGGCGGCGGCGGAAAGCGCGGCCCGTCGTCGGGCGGGCCGTAGAGCCCGTTCCGCGGCGGAATCCAGTACTCTACCTTCGGCTTCTTCGGCCGGTCACTCGCGGGCCGGAGCAGGTTCCTGATCCACGTCCACATGGCCGCCTCCCTCCTTCGCGGGAGCCGCATCCGTCGGCTCGGTGAAGAACTGAACGTACGCGTACTGTTCCTTGCGAACGTGCAGCCCGGCTGTGCGCGGCAGCGCCGCGAGGAATTTACCGTTCTCGTCCACTGCATACGCAGCGGAGATAAAGAGGTCGCCGTCGTTCGGGTGCGTTCCGGCCTTCGAACCCGGGCCCCAGAAACCGCCCACGAAGCGGCCGTCGTTCAGCCGCACGAGCACGAACGCGGGCCGGCTGCGCCGAAAAACATAATCCCAGATCGTGGGGAAAGGTAGCTGCAGCCTGCTGCTCAGGCGAGGCGAGTCGAACGCCCTCGCGAGCATCATGGGCCAGCACATCGGCGCGACCAGGACCATCAGCAGAACCGCCGCCCAGTACCGGAGCGGGTGCATCTCCGAGTAGCCGCCCCGGTGCACGAACACGACCAGCGGCAGAAGCAGGACGTAGTTCACCGCGCTGTAGAAGAGCCCCTGCAGGATCGCCTGCGCCCAGTCCATGGTGCGGACCGGCATCAACAGCCGGTAGACGGCCATCGAAGTCAATCCCGGGAGCACGAACAGCGCGAACAGGACCAGCGACTGCGGTGTGAGGTCTTTCATCGCACGCCGACGCAGAGGGGCTACCGTTGTCATAAAACTTACAACGTGGACAATCTGACGTCAATCGCAGCGGGCGGCGGCCGAAAACGATCTCCGTCTTTCCCGGTGCATTGAGGCGTGTACCTCAACGCCCGGCAACCAACACCCCTGAACCAGGTTCGACGGTGGCGGTAACGGAGCT
>DASYJZ010000221.1:0-2171 GCA_035995965.1 Longimicrobium sp.
CAAGGACGGTGCGCCCGCCTACCAGCTCGCCGTGGCGGTCGACGACGCGGCGATGGGGATCACCCACGTGGTCCGCGGGGGCGACCTGCTCTCCTCCACCGCGCGGCAGCTCCTGCTCTACCGCGCGCTCTCGCTCCCCGAACCGCGGTTCCTGCACGTGCCGCTGATGCTCGGCGCCGACGGCGAGCGCCTGGCCAAGCGGCACGGCGCCGTCTCGCTGGGCGAGCTGCGGGCGCGCGGCGTGGGGGCCGAGCGCGTGGTCGGCTGGCTCGCCGCCACCTGCGGCCTCGCGGACCCGGACGAGGCCGTCCCCGCGCGCGAGCTCATCCCCCGCTTCTCCATCGAGCGCCTGCCGCGCGCCGCGACCGTGGTGACCGACGCCATGCTCCGCCGCCTCGCCGGCTGATCCGCATCGACCGACGAGCGGTTGCACCCTCGCGGCCGACGTAGCAGCACCGTAGCAGCCCTCGCGTGGGGTCCGGAAGAGCGAAGATATTCCGCAACCCGGCTTTAGCGATTATCTTGGCTCCTAATCCCCCGGACAGCACCTGCCGGAACTCGCGCCCACCCCCCCTGACATCCAGGAGGAGTCCATGAATCGCAGCGCGCTGGCCCTGCTCGGCCTGCTCGCGCTCCCGCTGGCGGCCGCCGCCCAGAACGACCGGCCGCTGCTGGCGAACGAGCCCCCTCCGCAACAACTGCCGGAGTCGAAGTTCTCCATCACCCCGTACGTGGGGGCGCGCGTTCCCTTCAACACCGGCACCGCGGTGGTGGTGACGGGAGGCGGGACACAGTACAACCTCCGCTGGGAGCGCGGCGGCGGCGCGATGGCCGGCGTGGACGTGACGGCGCGCGTCCGCGGCCCCTTCCATTTCGTGGGCGGCGCGGCTTATTCCGGGCGCCGGAACGACCTGGTGCTGCTGGGGAGCGGGGCCGCCACGGTCGACACCCTCACCACGCAGGGCGCGGCGTACTGGTTCGCCAAGGCCGGGGTGCAGGTGCGCCTGGCCGACCCCAACCCCGACGACCGCCGCTTCCACCCGTCGGCGTTCATCACCGCGGCGCCCGCGATCGTGTGGACCGACTGGAACGACGTTCCCGGCTTCTCCGCCGCCGCGAACCGGGGCTCGCACCACTTCGCCGCCAACCTGGGTGCCGACGCGGCGGCCCGCATCGGGCGCAGCGAGCAGTGGTCGTTCACGCTCGGCGTGCAGGACTACCTGGTGTTCTGGAACACCGACCGGCTCAACGCCCGCGACGCGGCGATCGCCGCGGCCGTGCTGTCGCAGCCGGTGACCGTGGCCTACGACTACTCCACCTCCAACCTCCTCACCCTGCGCTTCGGCATCTCGTACCGCTTCCGCTGACGCGGAGGTGGGGCTGCCACGCACGAGCGAGGGCGCCGCTCCCCCGGGGAGCGGCGCCCTCGCTTTTGTCGTCCGGAGACGCGGAAGCTCAGTAGTACGGGTTCGCCCCGGACTCGTGGTCGGTGAGGTCCACGACGTCGCGGACTTCGGGGACCTCGTCCTTCACCATCCGCTCCACGCCCTGCCGGAGCGTGGCAGCCGAGGCGCTGCACCCCTGGCAGCCGCCGCTCATGCGCACGTAGATGGTGTCGTCGGTCACGTCCACCAGCTCCACCGCGCCGCCGTGGGCGGCGATGCGCGGGTTCACCAGCTCGTCCAGCACTCGCTGCACCCGGTCCGCCAGCGGCCCGGCGACGCCCGGCGTGCCGCCGGTGGTGGTGACGGGCGCCCGCCGCGGCGCCGGGGTGGCCACGCTGAACCCCTCGCCGCCCCAGTCCACCGTGGCGCCGCTCAGCAGGTTGCTGGTGTCGAGGTTCAGGAGCACCCGGATGCCTTCGAGGTTGATGGCGATCTCGGTCTTCTCCTTGTCCTCGCGCTCCACCAGCGAGATGGCGTACTGGCGCTCGAGCGGGCTGCGCGGGTGGTCGCCCGGCGCCAGCGCGATGCGCAGCGCCGGGTCGCGCACCATGTCGGCGTCGACCAGCGACTGGATCTTCTCGCGCGCCGTGTCGGTCAGCTGGATCATCAAAAAACCCCGTCGTGTGGCGGAACCCTCTGCCGACGCCGGATACCCCCCTCGCGGTCGTTCGTTCGGCGCCGCCGGCCCGGACGAAGCGCGCCGCCCCCAGGAGAGCGGCGCGCGTG
>DASYJZ010000222.1:0-7963 GCA_035995965.1 Longimicrobium sp.
GCAGTTCGCAGAGCCGTCATCCAGGGGAGCATCAACTACTTTCCAATAAATATCCTCTTAAACCGTTGTTGGTATGCCACTTGCACACTCTCTTCAGACTAATTGCACCGGGGGATGCAATGGCGCTGAGGGAGTTCAGGGATTCGCGGGGGACGGAGTGGCTCGCCTGGGACGTGGCTCCCGTGCGCACCTTCGCCCCCGCCCGCTCGGGGACCGACCGGCGCAGGACGCCGACGCCGAACTACCACCCCGAGCGTCGGGTGATCCGCGACCGGCGCCGTCGACCCGTAGGCCCCCGGCTGGAGCACGGATGGGTCTGCTTCCAGTCGACGGAGGAGAAGCGGCGGCTCGCCCCCCCGCCGCCGGACTGGGACCGCGTCCCCGCAGAGGCGCTGGAGGAGCTGCTGGGCGCGGCGGAGCCGATCGCCCCTCGCGGCGGCGTGGGCTGAGAATGCCCCAGCGGGTCTTCCGGACCGCGTCGGGGGTGGAGTGGCACGTGTGGAGCGTGATCCCCGGCAACGCCGCCGGGGAGGAGCGCCGCCACGGCTACGACCGCCGCAGCCCCGACCCCGTGATCCAGTACAAGGGCGCCGACCGCCGCACCTCCGCGGAGCGGCGCCGCGTGGCGGCCGCACCCGGCCTGCACCTCGGCTGGCTGGTGTTCGAGAGCGGCGCCGAACGTCGCCGCTTGGCCCCCATCCCCCTCGCCTGGGAAGCGCGTCCGGAGTGCGAGCTCGAGCGCCTCTGCGAGCGCGCCGTCCCCGTCGCGAAGGGCGGCCCGCCCGGCGGAACGGAGGTGTGAGGGGATCTCGAGGATAGTCTCGATCGGTTGTGTGGGAATATGCGAGTAAACTCGCGGCTACAACTGCACGCAGTCCGCCTTCGCGGACATCAGCAGCAACGGGACGTAACATCCAATCCCGCAACCAAATCGGTGTCATCCTGGGGTCCGGCCTCACGCTGCGGAAGCCGCACCATCATTGCGGCGTCGGCTGCAGATCCTTCGGTCGCCGCCGGGCTTTGGTGCAACGGTGGGTCGGGTACAGCGGCGACACTCAGGATGACATTTGCGGTATGTCGTCCGAACCCCCCTGACTCCCGTTGCTGCCGCAACGATGGATCGCCGTTGGTGTCCGCGAAGGCGGACTGCGTGCCGTTGTAGCGGCGAGTTCACTCGAATCGTCGATGAAGAAAGCAGAAGGGCGCACCCCTGATGGAGTGCGCCCCTCGCCGTCCTTCCTCGCCTTACCCGCCGGTGACGCTCACGCCATGCGCAGCCACTGGCCGAGCTCCTTCAGCGTGGGCTTCTTCCCGGTGCTGAGGATGCCGACGCGGTAGATCTTCCCGGCCACCCACGCCACCGCCAGCACCGTCGCCGCCAGCAGCGCCAGCGAGGCCACGATCTGCACCGGCGGCACCGGCGCCGAGGCCAGGCGCATCGCCATCGTCACCGGCGAGGTGAAGGGGATCAGCCCCAGCACCGTCGCCACCGGCCCCAGCGGGTCGCTGACGATGCGGAACACCAGCGCCATGGGGATGATCAGCGGCATCATCACCGCCATCTGGAACTGCTGCGCCTCCTGCTCGCTGTTCACCGCCGCGCCCAGCGCCGCGTAGAGCGCCGCGTAGAGCAGGAAGCCGAGCACGAAGAAGCCCAGCACCCCCACCAGCGTCATCACCGGCACGTGCACCACGTCCAGCGCGCCCGGCGGCATCCCGAAGCGCTTCGTGAGCGTGTCCGAGCGCGACATCGTGAACCCCATCATCGCGCCCCAGATCGCCACCTGCAGCAGCGCCACCGCGCCCACGCCCAGAATCTTGCCGAGCATCAGGTGGCTCGCCTTCATCGAGCTCACGATCACCTCGGAGATCTTGTTCGTCTTCTCCTCCAGCACACTGCGCAGCACGTTCATCCCGTACAGCAGGATCATCAGGTAGACCAGGAAACCCACGATGTAGCCCAGGAAGAAGGTCGAGGTGGCGCTCCCGCCCTCCTCGCCCTTGTCGGTGATGCGCCCGGTGCCGACCTCGACGCGCTTCACCAGGCTGGCCACCTGCGCCCCGTCGAGCCCCGCCGCCTGCAGCCGCGCCGCCTGCACCGCCTGCGTGGCCGCCCGCTGCACCGCGCTGAGCACGGCGAAGTTGGCCACGTTGCGCGCCCGGTACTGCGCCTGGCTGCTCTGCACCACGTCGGGCGGGAGATAGAGGTAGCCGTCGATCTCCTTGCGCTGCACGCGGCCGATCAGCCCCGCCTTCACCTGCTCCAGCGGCTGCGCCACGCGGTCCACGGTGAAGGTCACCCGCTCGTCGTCCTCCGTCCCTGCGGGAGGCGGGGCGGTGAGGAGCTGCACCACCGCCTGGCCCACGCCGGCCGGCGCCTGGTCCACCACCACCAGGTGCCGCGTGCCGCCGCCGCCGCCCATCTTCGCGGGGATGATCCACATCGCCGCCATGAAGACGGGGAAGAGGATGGTGCCGATCACGAAGGCCTTCGAACGGACGCGCTCCAGGAACTCGCGCCGGAAGACGGTCATCACCTCAGACATGGGCCACCTCGGGACGTCGGCTGGGGGTCACGGCGCCGCCCACGCGGTCGATGAAGATCTCGTGGAGGCTCTTCTGCTCGCGCTCGAAGCGCACCACCGTGGCGTCGAGCCCGGCGAGCGCCTGCAGCAGGGCGCGCGGGTCGGCGGCGGCGTCCATCTCCAGCCGCCAGCCGTCGCCGTACGGCGTGAAGGCGCCGAAGCGGGTCTCGCCGGCCACGAAGGCGCGCGCGGCGTCGGTGGCGGGGTCGAACTCCAGGTACCAGCGGTTCCCCACGTTCTCGCGCTTCACGTCGCGCACGCGGCCGTCCAGGATCTTCTTCCCCTGGGCGATGATGCACACCGACTCGCAGAGCTGCTCGGCCTGCTCCATGTTGTGGGTGCTGAAGATCACCGTCTTCCCGCGGTCGCGGGCGTCCAGCATGGTGTCGCGCAGCACCTCCTGGTTCACCGGGTCCAGGCCCGACTGCGGCTCGTCCAGGATCAGCAGGTCGGGGTCGTGGATCACGGTGGCGATGAACTGCACCTTCTGCTGCATCCCCTTGCTGAGCGTCTCCACCTTCGCCTGGGCCCAGTCGCCCAGCGCCATCCGCTCCAGCCACCGGCCGGCGTCGGCGCGCGCCTTCCGCCGGTCCACCCCCTTCAGCTCGGCGAAGAAGACGATCACGTCCGTCACCTTCATCTTGCGGTAGACGCCGCGCTCCTCGGGGAGGAACCCCACGCGGCGCAGGATCTTGGGATTGGCGGCGGGGTCGGCGCCCAGGAGCGAGATGCGCCCCTGGTCGCGGGCGATGATGTTCATCACCATGCGCAGCGTGGTCGACTTCCCCGCGCCGTTGGGGCCCAGGATGCCGTAGATGGTGCCGGGTGGGACCGCCAGGCTCAGGTCGTCGACCGCCGTGTGGCCGGAGAAGCGCTTGGCGACGCCGTCCAGCGTGAGTGCCTCGTTCATTCGTCCCAGGGGTGCGGGGGCCGCGGCGCTTTCCGGGCGCCGCGGGGCGCGGGTCTCCGCGCCGGGGTGAGGATACGGATGTTTGGCCCGGTTCGATTCAAACGGCGCCGCGAGCGGCGGCTTGCGGGGCGCGAGCGGCGGGGATCGGGGAGCGAGCGGACCCGTGCCTCGTCGCGTCCCAGGCTCAGCATATCTCACGCAGAGCCGCGGAGCCGCAGAGAAAAGACGCGGCCCGGGCCACGGGGCGCGCCTAGGCTTCGGCTTCATCCGACGGAGCCGTTGGGGGTGAAGACGTCTTCGATGCGGCCGGTGAAGACCTCGGCGATGCGGAAGGCGAGGGGGAGGGAGGGGTCGTACTTCTCCGTCTCGATGGCGTTCACCGTCTGCCGCGACACGCCGAGCCGCGCGGCGAGCTCCGCCTGCGACCAGCCGCGCTCGGCGCGCAGCACCCGCAGCCGGTTCCTCACCGGTAGCGCCGCCGGGCCCATGCGTAGCCGGCCACGTAGAGGAACACCATCCCCTCCCACGCGCTCTCCCAGCCCACTTTGGTCAGCACCCCGGCCTTCTGCAGCCCCTCCATCCCGATCATCGCCACGATCGCCGTCACGAAGGCGAACGACACCGCCTGGAACACGATGCGGTGCTCCAGCTCGTCGAGCCCGCGGATCCAGCGCACGAACGTCCACACCATGAACGCCGACGGCGGCACCGCCAGCAGCCCCGCGGCCACCCGCAGCGCGCCGGCGGGCTGCGCGTGCTTGAGGATCAGCGACGAGAGGATGACGCCGCCCGCCGACAGCAGCGCCGCGAAGTAGGGATGCACGTACCACGGAGCCGAGACCTTGCAGATGGAGCCGTCGGACATGGGGACCAGTGCGGGTGTGGGTGATGCGCATGATTGTAAAGCTGACTTGACGCTGTGTCAAGTGAATTTTACTTCTACGGTCGTCCTCGTGCCGCTTACGCACTTCGCGCTCTCGCACTTTCGCACCCCGTCGCGTAGCTTCACGCCCGCCGTACCACCGCCCGCCCACTCCGCCCGGAGACCGCCCGTGAGCACCCGGTTCCCGAACCTCACCGTCATCGACCATCCGCTGATCCAGCACAAGCTGGCGGTGCTGCGCGACAAAGAGACGAGCAAGAAGAAGTTCAAGGAGCTGGTGGACGAGATCTCCATGCTGATGGCCTACGAGGTGACCAAGGACCTGCCGCTGGAGCCGGTGGAGATCGAGACGCCGCTGGAGCGGGCGGTGGTGCAGCGCCTGGCGGGGAAGAAGCTCACGGTGGTCCCCATCCTGCGCGCGGGGCTGGGGATGGTGGACGGGGTGGTGCGGCTGATGCCGGGCGTGCGCGTGGGCCACATCGGCCTGTACCGCGACCACGACACGCTGGAGCCGGTGGACTACTACTTCAAGATCCCCGCGGGCGCCGCCTCGCGCGACTTCATCCTGCTCGACCCCATGCTGGCGACGGGCGGCTCCGCCTCGGCGGCGGTGGGCTCGCTCAAGCGCCAGGGCGCCAAGCGCGTGCGGATGCTCTGCATGGTGGCCGCCCCCGAGGGCGTGCAGCGGATGCTCGACGACCACCCCGACGTGCACGTCTACACCGCCGCCCTGGACCGCGAGCTGAACGCCGTCGGCTACATCCTCCCCGGCCTCGGCGACGCCGGCGACCGCCTCTTCGGCACGAAGTAGGCCGTTGTAGGGGCGAGTCTACTCGCATCGTCGCGCACCAGAACCGCATATCCCCCACAATCGCATCCGAAACGACGAGAGGCCCGCACACCGAATCCGGCGTGCGGGTCTCCTTCATCTACCGCCCGGCGGACTCAGTGCGAGACGGCCGTCGGCGTGGTTCGCTGCGTCGAAGTGCCGTCGCCGATCTGGTTGAAGTTGTTGCGGCCCCAGCACCAACTCTGCCCCACGCCGTCCAGCGCGCAGCTGTGGACCGAGCCCGCGCCCACGTCGGTGAAGGTCACGCCCGCCGGCTGCGACACCGCCACCGGGATCCGGCTGGCCGTGGTGCTGCCGATGCCGAGCTGCCCGTTGCTGTTGCTTCCCCAGCAGTACGATTGTCCGCCGCTGGTCAGCCCGCAGGTGTGGCCGCTCCCCGTGGCCAGGTCCGCGAAGGTCAGCCCGCCCGTCTGCTTGACCGCCACCGGTGTCTTGCGGGTCACGAGCGTGCTGTCGCCGAGCTGGCCGTTGGAGTTCAGCCCCCAGCAGTACGCCTGCCCGCCCGAAGTCAGCCCGCACGAGTGCTGGTACTCGGTGAAGATCGCGGTGAAGGTCACCCCGGCGGGCTGCGAGACGGCCGCGGGGATCAGGCTCTGGACGGGCGTGCCGATGCCGACCTGGCCGTCGCCGTTGTACCCCCAGCAGTACGCTTGGCCGCCGCCGTCCAGGGCGCAGGTGTGCCGGGCGCCGGAGGCGATCTGGGCGAAGGTTACCCCCGCCGGCTGGTGGACGGCCGTGGGCGAGGAGGCGAAGGTCTTGGTGCTGTCGCCGATCTGGCCGTAGCTGTTGTTGCCCCAGCAGTACGCCTGGCCCGACGAGTCGAGCCCGCAGGTGTGCGCGTCGCCCGCGCTCAGGAAGGTGAAGACGAGGGAACCCTGGAGCACCTGCACCGGCGCCAGCCCCAGGTTGGTGGTGCCGTCGGCCAGGCGTCCGTCGCCGTTGTATCCCCAGCACCAGGCCTGCCCCGACGAGACGATGCCGCAGGTGTGCGACCCGCCCGCCGTGAGCTGGGTGAACGCGTTCCACCCCATCTGGAACGTCGCGACCGGCACCGTGGTCGCCGCCGCGGTGCTGTCGCCGAGCTGGCCGCCGGCGTTGCGCCCCCAGCACCACGGCTGCCCGCCGGAGGTGAGGCCGCAGGTGTGGGTGGAGCCCACGTCGATGCTGATGAAGGCGTTGGTGGGCGTTACCGTCAGCCGTGGCGAGACGGGTGAGGCCGACGGGTCCAGCGGGAGCCGGTCCGAACAGGCGGAGAGGAGGGCCGCCGCCAGCACGGGCAGCAGCGCGACGCGATGGATGGAACGGGGATTCATTGGGCCGCCTCGGGGAGGGGGATCGGGATTCCAGCCGGGAGGAGCGCTGGACGCTCAATGTTGCGCCGTCCCCGCCCCCAGGTCAACGGGAATACTGTCCTGATTCGGAATGGGGACGGATTCGACCTTCATCGCCGATGTACTGCGCCACCAGAGGGTAGCACCATTCGCCCTGGCGGGCAGAAGTCGCGTAAACATGCTTGCGGAGGCCGATCCGGATCGCAGCCGGGAACCGATACAAACCTTCCGCCGTGAACGGGTGTCCAACCGGCGTCCATCTCCACCGAGCGACGTCCTCCCACCGGCTCGACCCAATGACCTCCCCCACGCCCGCCCGCCACACCCTCGTCCGGGCCGCCGCGCTCTTCGCCGCCATGGCCGCACCTCCGCCGCCGCAGGATTGCGGCAGTTTCAAACTCCTCCAGTGCGTAAAACTTGGTGTCCCCAGACAGGCAACCTACTGCCCGCTCCTACACGTGTTCCGCGAGCATCCCGACAACGTCTTCGTGATCAAGGCGAGCTACTGGATGGGGAGGTAGACGGCATCGGTCGCAGTTGAACAGCCCGGACCTGCACATTGTGCGGTCCGGGGCGCCTCGCGATTTCCAGCTTCGACACGTTCACCCACATCCGTTCACGGAGGTGTAGGAAGGGCGGACGCGACCATGCAGTTCGCCGTCCCGGCTCCCTTATTCAGGATGCAGGCGGAGTTAGGGCCTTGGTTGCTCTGCAGGGTGGGAAGCTTCCGGCCGCTCAATGGCGCACCGAGTAGGTCCAAGTACGCGTGGAAGTGCAGGACGCGATCGCCGAGGGCCGTAGGGTGCGCCTGGGGTTTGTGAGCCCTATCCTCCTCCGTTATCTGGCGCACGAACAGTTTAATCAGCCCCGCCTTGGGGAGAACAGTGGCAATGGTATCAGGCGTATCTCCAAGTTGAGGATTTAAGCGTGTTCGAACAAGGACGATGTTCGGCTCTGGGAAATGCTCAATAGTCCACTCCTGGACGTTCGTGAGAGGAACCGAGTCGACGGTGGTACCGTTCGAATTCGCCAGCCGAAAGAAGAACCGAGCACAGGACAGCCCGGGAGTTCCAACATTCAGCGTCACTCGACCCCGGAGTCGGCTGGAGTCCGGCGTCGCAGTAAAAAACCTTCGGTCGATGAATAGGCCTAAGGCACTCGACAAATTGGTAGTGCCAAGCGGGAGTTGCGGAGAGGAGGAGTCCGTGGGGGACGTGCCAATCTCCATCGACCACCCATCCATCCTCACGTAACATACCTCATCAGCTGAGTCGAATTCGAACCGTGCGGGACACTCGGCGGCTGTGCTCGCGAAGCCGATATCCGGTACGTGCGGCATTTGAACGCTGTCACCCGGCACGGGCATTAGCACGTGCATAGGAAGGGCACCCGTTTGGGTGCTTG
>DASYJZ010000223.1:0-11812 GCA_035995965.1 Longimicrobium sp.
ATCGCGGCTCAAGGAGCTGCTGCGCGTCTACCCGCACCCGCTTGCCTACGAGGCGCTGGTGCTGGCCTACGCGGACCAGTGCCGGTGGGACGAGGCGCGCGGGGTGGCCTTCGCCGCGCGCGAGCGCCGCTGGGAGGTGGAGCACTCCCCCTTCCCCGAGATCCGCTCCGAGGTCGACCGCCTCAAGACGTGGACGCCCGACGACGTGGAGGAGCTGCGCCGCGAGGCCATCGGCGAGCTGGTGATCCCCGGCGTGCCGCGCGCGGCGGCGGTCCCGGTCCCGGCGCTGGGCTAGCTTCTACAGATTCGTCTCACGCAGAGACGCTCTGCGTCTCGTCTCGTGCGTTATAACGATCGCCACGATCAACTGTGCATTCGTGCAAAACCTCCAAAGAATGTCATCCTGAGGCCGACCTCGTCTCGTCTTCCTATCCGGCAAAGACTTGGCAGGCCGAAGGATCTATAGCCGGCCCATCGAAACACTTCAGGAACGCACAGCCGATCGGAGAATCTGCAGAGACCTACGCCGGATGCAGGAAGGTGCCGACGTACCACGCCACGATCGCGTGCCCCCACGGCTCGGTGATGCCGGCGCCGAGCGCCAGGAAGATCCCGAAGGGCACCAGCTTCCCCGTCTTCAGGCTGATCGGCCCGAAGATCAGGCTGCCGAAGAGGGCGCCCAGGAAGATGGTGAGCAGCACCCCGGGCGGGCCGAGGAAGGCGCCCACCATCGCCATCATCTTGATGTCGCCCCCGCCCATCGCCGGCTTGCGGAACACCGCCTCGCCCAGCACGGCGATCACCCAGAGCACCGCGAACCCCAGCGCCGCGCCCAGCGCCGACTGCAGCGGCGAGATCCCCCCCGGCGCGAACGCCAGCGCCAGCCCGATCACCAGCCCGCCCACGGTGAACTGGTCGGGAATGAGGTACTTGCGCGCGTCCGTCAGCGCGATCCCCAGCAGCAGCGTGAAGAAGAGCGCCGACGACAGCGCCTGCCACCCGAAGCCGTGCCGCAGCACCGCCGCCACCCAGAGCGAGGCGGTGGTGAGCTCGATCAGCGGGTACTGGATGGAGATGCGCACGCCGCAGGTGCGGCACCGCCCCCGCAGCATCAGCCAGCCGACGACGGGGAGGTTGTCGTACCAGCGGATGGGCGTCTCGCACCCCGGGCAGCGCGAGCGCGGGCGCACCACCGACAGCCCCTCCGGCCAGCGGTAGATGCACACGTTCAGGAACGAGCCCACGCAGGCGCCGATGAGGGCGGCGTAGGCCACGAGCAGGAGGTCGGGCATCTATCGGGGCGTCGGGGAAAGGAGTTGGTGGAGAAGGATGGCGCCGGCCGCGGACACGTTCAGCGACTCGGCGCGGCCGCGCAGCGGGATCCCCGCGCACAGCGCGGCGCGGGCGAGCGTCTCTTCCCCCACGCCCGCCCCTTCGTTCCCCAGCACCAGCGCCGCGCGCGCCGGCGGCGGCGACGGCAGGGGGTCGGCGCCCACCACCGCGGCGACGACGGCGACCCCGCGCTCCGCCAGCCAGGGCGCAACCTCGTCCCACCCCGCGGCGACGATCGGGAGGCGGAAGGAGGCGCCCATCGCCGCGCGGACACTCTTCGCGTTCCAGGGGTCCACCGTCCCCGGCAGCGCGATCACGCCGGCCGCCCCCAGCGCCTCGGCGGTGCGCACCAGCGTGCCGAAGTTGCCGGGGTCCTGCACCGCGTCGAGCACCAGCACCGCCGCAGGCTCCACGTCGACGCGGAGGGCGCCGAGCCCCGCGCGGGGGATGGCGGCGACGGCGAGCACGCCCTGGGGGTGCTCGGTGCCGGCGAGGGCGCCGAGCGCGCGCTCGTCCACCACGCGCACCGGCGCGCCGCGGCGCTCGAGCGCGCGGAGGAGGTCGGCGCCGCGCGGGGTGTCACCCAGCGAGGACGACGCGGCGGCGAAGCGGAGCTCCAGCGGCGAGGCGGCGAGGTCCTCCACCGCCCGCACCCCCTCGGCCACGAACAGCCCCTCCGCCTCGCGGTGCTTGCGCTCCGCGAGCGCGCGGAGCAGCCGCTCCTCGCGGCGGGTCAGCGCGTCCGGCATCTGGTCCGCAACTTGCCACCCCAATCACCCGGACCCGGTCAACCCCGAGCGGATGGAGAACGTTATGAGCATTCGACTTACGAGCCTTCGTGCCGGCGCCGTCGCGCTCGCCGTGGGCGGTACCGCGGCCGCGGGCGGCTGCGCTCCGGCCATGAGCACGCAGCAGGAGGTGCAGGCGGGCACGGACTATTCGCGGCAGATCAACGCCCAGCTCCCGATCCTGCGCGACAGCTACACCAACCAGTACATCAACCAGCTCGGCCGCCAGATCGCCGCGCAGGCCGACCCGCGCGGCATCCCGTACACGTTCTACGTGGTGAACTCCGACGTTGTCAACGCCTTCTCCATCCCCGGCGGCTACGTGTACGTGAACCGTGGGGTCATCGAGCGGGCCGACAACGTGTCGCAGCTTGCGGGCGTGCTGGCGCACGAGATCGGGCACGTGGTGGAGCGCCACGGCATCCAGCAGGCCCAGCGCCAGCAGAACGCGAACACCGCGCTCTCGGTGCTCTACGGCGTGCTGATGCGCCGCAACCCGTCCACGGTGGAGCGGGCCGGCATCCAGGTGGGGGGCAGCGCCGTGTTCGCCGGCTACAGCCGCACCGCCGAGAACGAGGCCGACCGCGACGCCATCGTCTTCATGATGAAGAGCGGCTACAACCCGCACGGGCTGCCGCAGTTCTTCAACAAGCTGATGAGCGAGCAGCAGCGCTCGCCGAGCAAGGTGGAGCAGTGGTTCGCCACCCACCCGCTCACCCAGGAGCGCATCCAGAACACCACCGCCGCGATCAACGCCACCCCCGGCGCCAACAGCCCGCGGCTGGTGACCGACACGCGCGAGTTCCAGAACTTCCGCGCCCGCGTCCGCTCGCTCACGCCGGCCCCGCAGGACCGGCGGTGAGCCACCCTGCTCCGCGGGCCCGCGCCGGTGGGCGGGTCCGCGCGGCGGCCCTGGGGCTGCTCCTGCTCCCCGCGCTCGCGGGGTGCGTGAGCGAGGCGCGCGAGAAGCAGCTCGGCAGCCAGATCGCCGCCAACGTGAACGCGCGGGTGCCGCTGGTGCAGGACGTGCCGCTCTCGCTGTACGTCAACGACCTGGGGCGGCTCATCGCGCGCCACAGCGCCCGCCCCGACCTGCAGTACCACTTCTACATCGTCGACAACGAGGCGGTGAACGCCTTCGCGCTCCCCGGCGGCTACGTGTACGTGGACCGCGGGCTGATCGAGCGCACGCGCAACGTGTCTGAGCTGGCGGGGGTGCTGGCGCACGAGATCGCGCACGTGGCGCTGCGCCACGGCGCCAAGAACCTGCAGCGGCAGATGCGCACCAGCTCCATGAGCAACCTGCTCTACCGCACCATCCTGGGCCGCGGGCCGCTGCTGGACCAGCAGGCGCTGCAGATGGGCAACGAGCTGTGGAGCGCCGCCCACTCGCGCGCCGACGAGGCCGCCGCCGACCAGGAGGCGGTGAAGTACCTGATCGCGACGGGGATCGACCCGCAGGGGATGGTGCGGCTCTTCCAGGGGCTGATGACGGAGGAGCGCGAGGATCCGCACCGCGTGGACCTGGAGTGGTTCGCCTCGCACCCCAACACCGCGAGCCGCCTGCAGGCCACCGAGAGCACCATCGCCCAGGCGATGCCCACCCCGGTGCCGCGGCTGGCGAGCGACAACGCTTCGTACCCGTTCTTCCTGGCGCGGCTGCAGATGCTCCCGCCCGCGCCGCCCATGATCCCCATGGAGCAGCTGCCGCGCTAGCGCGGTCTTCTCCTGGGTCCGCCTCCGTGCGGCTCCGCGGCCGCGGCGCCCTCTCCCTGCCGGGTGCTTGCCGCCCGCGCCCGGCCGCCCTAACCTCCGTGCATGCCCCGCCTGCGCGACCTCCTGATCCGGACCGGCCTCTACCCGCGCACGCGCGCCGTGCGGCGGCTCTTCCTCTCCCGCCGCGACCGCGCGCGCGAGGAGGAGGCGCTGGCCTTCTACCGCGCGGCGGTTCCGCCCGGCGCCCTCGTCTTCGACCTCGGCGCGAACGTGGGCGACGTCGCCGAGCCGCTCGCGCGCGTCGGGGCCCGGGTGGTCGCGGTGGAGCCGCAGCCGGAGTGCCTGGCCGAGCTGCGGGCGCGGTGCGGCGCGTACCCCGGATTCGTCGCGCTTCCCGCGGTGGTGGGGCGCGCCGCCGGCGTGGCGACGCTCTACCTGCGCGCCCACCACGCGTCGTCCAGCCTGCGCCGCGACTGGTTCCGCGACGCGGTGGGCACCCTCGACGTGCCGATGGTGACGCTCGCTGACCTGATCGCCCGCTACGGCGTCCCCGCCTACTGCAAGGTCGACGTGGAGGGGAGCGAGGAAGAGGTCTTCGCCACCCTCCCCCACCCGCTGCCGCTGGTCTCCTTCGAATACGTGGACTTCGCGCTGGAGCGCGCGGCGGCGTGCATGCGGATGCTCGCGCCGAACGGCGGCGCGGAGGCCAACATCGCGCTCACCAGCCCGCTCCGCTTCGCGCTCCCCGAATGGCTGCCGCCCGACGAGCTCCTGCGCCGCCTGCCGGGCCTCATGGCCGAGGGCGTCGCCCGCCCCTGGGGCGACATCTGGGTGCGAACCCGGCCCGGGTAAACCTCACGCAGAGACGCAGCGGCCTCTCGGAGGCCGCTCTGCGCCAGACCGAGTCTTTTTTCGATGCACTTCTACCATTTCGGATAATTGATCGTGCATTCAGGCAAACAGAATGGTTTCACACAGAGGAAGCAGAGGGACCAGAGGAACCAGCCGTAGTTCTCTGGTTCCTCTGGTCCTCTGGTACCGTCGGCCGCGGCGCGCTCGAATCTCTCCCGCACGCGGATTGTTGCTACCCGCGCCCATGCCCGAGGCGTAGTCCGCGAAGGCGGACTTTGTGCCGTTCCAGCGGCGGGTTTCCAACCCGTCGCCAACCCCCCGAACCGATCCGCACTCCGCTCCAGAGGGGGATGCCGTCCAGGCTCGACGCCGGATCTTGGTTTTTTAGATGAGTGCTCGCCCCGCGTGTGATCTCTCAGTCAACATGTGACTCAGGACCGCCTCGACTTCATCACGATCCTTGGTCGAGTAGTACCAGTCGACCGTCGCCTTCAAGCCGTCCGCGAACTTCACCTTGGGCTCCCAGTCGAGCAACCTCTTCGCCAGCGAGTTGTCCGCTACCCGGTTCACGGGCCCGGTGGGCTTCTCGGGGCGCAACTCGATCCGCAGGTGCTCGTTGCCCGTGTGGCGAAGCACTTCGCGCGCTGCGTCGATGACGCGGGTGCGCTCCATGGTGCCGAGGTTGATGGCCGTCCCGTCGTCCACCCTCTCGGCTGCCAGGAGGGTCCCTTCGACGATGTCACTCACGTGCGTCCAGTTGCGGATCTGCTCGCCGTTGCCCCACACCTCGAACGGGTCCTGGCCCACCAGCGACCGGGCGATCATGGCGATGACGGCGTGGTTCTCGTGCCCTCTCGGGCCGTACACCGTGAAGTACCGGCACGACGCCGATCTCATGCCCCAGTCTTCGTAATAGGCCCGCAGGGTCATCTCACCCATCAGCTTCGCCCAGCCGTACATGTTGTCGGCGTCGTACGGCGGCCCGACACGGTCTTCGCTCAAGTACACGACCTCGCCCGGGTCGGTCTGCAGGAAGTTAGGGTAGACGCAGCCCGATGAGGCGTAGACGACCTTCCCCACACCGGCCTTGCGGCAGACGTCGAACAGGATGCCGTCGAGCGTGAGGTTGGTGGCGCAGGCGGCTTGGTGCAGGTCCACATAACCGCGTCCGCCATGGTCAGCCGCCAGGTGGAAAACCACCTCCGACCCATCGACCGCCCGCCGGGCGACACCCGGTTCCAGCAGGTCGGCATGGATGAACTCGATCCTGTCGAAGTCCAGGTGCTCCCGGAGGTTCTCCAACCGGCCGCTGCTCAAATTGTCTACGACGCGCACCTTCGCGCCACGCGCAACCAGCGCGTCGGTGAGGTGAGACCCGATGAACGAGGCTCCGCCGGATACCAGCACGCGGCGATCTTTCCAGGTCATTTTACCCTTTCCTGTTTCGCATGAATGGTGGATGCCACGTCAAGCCAGACCCGGGCGGTGATTCGGAGAGTCAACTCATGAATGCGACGCGTTTCCGAAGGCCAGTTGCCTCCCCTGACCGTCGTCGCCTGCGATTCGCTCTTTGCTCATGGGTCCATGTCGCCCTCGATCTTCCTCCCCCGCATGAACGCGCTCCAACGATGGCCCTGAATCAAAGCTTCCGCATCCAGAAAGACCAGCCGGTCCGTGACACCCAATCGTACACGGCCGCACCGGCCATCGCGGGATGGTCGAACAGCCGTGACACCAGGGGGCTGAACCGTGGGTCGTAGGTGATGAACGTGTTGGCCAGCTCGATCTCGTAAGAAGGGTTTCGCGTCAGCAGGACGCAGGCCAGCAGGTACTGCTCATTGTAGAACCGGTCGCTCCATTCGGGGGGGTAATCATAAGGGAGGAAAATGTCGTGGAAATGAATCAGTACGCCCGGCCGAAGCCGGGGCAGTACGTCGAGGAAAACGGCGGTCACGTCGGAGTTGGTGAAAGAGCGGTGGGAACTGTCGATAAAGAGCACGTCCCCGGCTCCCAGGACGTCGAAAAACCCGGGGTCCAGCTCTTCGACGGGCCGGCGCACGACGGTGTCGCAGATCACGTCGATTTCCGCCCGCGGATGCGGGTCGATGGAAATGACCTGCGTGGGGAGGCCGCGGAGCCGGATTGCGTTACGGGCAAAACTGGTGGAGTGCCCAGAGCCGATTTCACAAAAAATCTTGGGGCGCTGGAGGCACAACATGCAGTGCAGGCTCACCGCGTCCAGCCCGGGGTAGAAGCCGTTGCCCCAGTAGGGCGTTCCCGGCGCTTCCCGGCTTTCTTCCAGCGGTATGTCCAGAAAATCCCCCTTGAAAGAGGCGAAGGCGCTCAGCCGTTGCTCAAAGTCGGTCCTCTTCCGTTCAACGATCTGGCAGAGCGCGGCGTGCGCGTCCTTCCCATGCCCATAGCGCGGCGTCGGGCAGAAGTCGTAATCCAAAGTGATCTGCATACGTGCGAGCTCCTCTTGACTTCCCCGTTCGGGGGCGTGGGGCAACGTCGCGGGCGGGAGCTCACCTTGGCGGCGCGGCCTGGTGGTTGGCTTCCGTGACGAGTCGGTCGATCAGCCGGGCGTGCTTCCCGTACATCTCGAAAATTCTCCTCTGGTTCCGCACCTGGTTCCTGCGCCTGGCCGCGCCTGAGAAGAGCACCGTCCCGCCGTTGAGCGAGTAGTGCCCCGGCGGCCCCTTGAACGGGACGAACTCGTACCCGACTCGATAGCCTTCGACCCAGGCCCGAAGGCACAGCTCGTTGTCGAAGCAGATTCCGGGTTCACCGGCCCGCGAGAACGAGTAATCCCAGCCCCCGAGCGCCTCGTAGTGTCGTCTGCGGATGAAGTACGGCCCGATGTTTACGTGGTGCACGAACCGGAACGGAGCCGGCCCCCAGGCGGGCTTCGCCTTCTTCGGATCCGGGTGGAAGCTGTCAAACCCCATGAAGCCGCCGACGATTGCCAGCTCCGGTTGGGCTTCGAATCGAGCGAGCGCGGCACCGAGCCAGTCCGTCTCACGCGGAATGAGGTCGTCGTCCTGAACCAGGCAGATTATTTCCGCGCTGGCGAACCGGATCGCCCGGTCGAGAATTCTGATCTCGTGGAGGTCGTTCGAGTGGATCAGAAAGTCGTTTGGCCCGCCCAGGTGGGAGAGCCACTTCTCACGGGAGCCGTCCAGCGAGCCGTCCTCACAGACGATCAGCTCGTGATCGCCCGCGTGCCTCAGCCCGGCGAGAAGCTGGTCGATGTTGGACACGCGGTTGAACGAATGCACGACGAACGCCAGCCTGGACCGGTCGCGGTATCGGACCGGTGACGCCCGCTGGCGGGCCTTTTCACCCTTGACGAGCTCGATCATTCTCGGGTCGACGGCCGGCACGCCCCTGGCCTTCCGGGGTCTGGAGCTCGGAGCAGGCGGGTGAGTTTTCTCCCCCCCGGGCATGGCCTCCCCACCGAGATGGGTTTTTGGCGTGGACATCGGTGTCGTCCCCTTACGGTTGGCGGCTCCTCTCGGACCGGAAGGGAGGCCGGCTCTCACGTTTCCACCTGCGGCGCAGGAATTCCGTCCCCAGGGCCTGCATCGGACCCTTACAACGCGTTTGCCGCCGCACCGGCTGAAGAACCCCACTCGAAGCGGTGCATGTTCGTGTGCGGAAGCTGAGGCGCGTTCAGTAAGGCGGTCCTTGCCAGGCTCGAGCCGTTATGGACGAGGTGATCGCACCGGCTGAGCAACAAGTATTCGATGACGGCCTCTTCACCGTTCTTCGCCGCGCGATCCCGGTCGCCGGCGATGTAGGCCGGCATGATCCACCCGGTGGGGCCTTTCCCCGCCGCCTCGCCCCTTTCGTGGCGTATGCTGTCGTACGCGAGCACCCGGTCCCCGAACACCTCTCTAAAATACTCCAGGGAAGACTGGTCGTCGGTGGCCACGAAAATCCTCGCCGTGGGTCGCGTCTCCAGGAGCCGTAGTATCTCCGCGACATACTTCGACAGGACCAGTGACCCCTGGCGGTGCGGGCGGATCTCCTCCTTGGAAGTCGCATCCGTCCCGCGCGCGTGCACCCCGATCATGGGGTGCCCGTCCATGTGCTGTCGGGAGAAGGAGCTCACTTTCTGCAGGAGGTAGTCTCGGGGCCGGACGGAGCTTCGAACGATGTCGTTCGCCTCCCGCCGTAGCCGATCGTCTGGATCATCCCAAAGGTAGTGGATCGGAAGCGTCTTCCCCTCTAAAGTGGGGTGGTCTCCGAAGTGGCTCGATACGAAGGTGTGTTCGTCGGCGAAATACCCTGCCTCGGTAGGGTCCGGATGGTTGCGGGAGATGACCTCCCGGATGTGCGGCGGGATGCTGGACGCGGGGTAGGCCGACACGACTGGCTCGAAGTAGTATTCCCAGACCGTATTCCCGCCCTGGTACCCGTTCGGCGTCCAGTAGCATGTTTTTCCCTGGAAAAAGACGACGGGGGTGCGTCCTTCCCGAAGGGCCCAGGGGATGTTCGCGATGACTTGCTGGATGAGCGAGAATAGCCCCGCATCCCGTTCGCAGATGACATGTAGGTTCATGATTGACTTTTCGGCGCCTTCTTCAATTGTATTTTGTTGCGGACCGTAGAGGTGATTCCCCCCGGATCTCCGAGGCTGCCACAGTGAATGTGTTGTCCCTTAAAGGTCAGGTCGTGAAAGCCTGCGAACGTGACGACCGGTTGCGTGAGACGCTGACCAAGGGGGCAAGTTGATGTCGGTAATCGCGCCGCGTGCTGCCGATCCGCCACATCCTGAGTCTCTGTGCCTGCCTTGACTAATCGTGAGGCCGACGAAGCACGATGGGCAGGGAGCCCATCGGGATGCAAAGAAAATGTTCCCAACCGGGGCGCGTGTCAATGATTTTTTTTTCTTAAGAGCGGCTGCGTGCCTGCGCGCCGAGCGGCCCTCCCCCGCTTCCTGCTCCCCGGAGTGGATGCCGCCGGCCGAGCTCCTGCTCGAACCTGGCGAAAAGAATGGGTCTCACACGGGGGCAACGGAGTTAACGGTGAACATCGACTCCGTTGACTCCGTCGACCCGTGTGAGACCAGGCAGTTTCTCTTGCACACCGTCGGCAGCCGGATTCGGTCTTACCGCCGTCCGCTTCAGAGCTGCGGCGCGTGCTGCTCCACCAGCTCACGGGCAGTCCGCCTCGCGTTCGCCGCGATCGTGCCGGAGCCCAGGTAGTCGAAGGCGCCCTGGCGGCCGACCAGCACGAAGCCGCGGTCGCGAAGCGCCCCGCGCGCGGCGTCGAGTGCGGGCCCGTCGTCGGGGCGGTAGATGGGGTAGGCGTTGGCGGTGACCACGCCGCCCTGGTACTCCGGCGTGCCGTCGAACAGCCCGAACCCGGCGGCGGTCTTCTCCAGGTCGTGGCGGCAGGCATCGAGCGCCTCTTCGCCGCATCCCGCCTCCAGCGTTCCCTCCACCGTGAACCACGCATCCCCGCGCTCGCGGCCGTACATCGCGGAGAAGGTCGTCATCCGCTTCCAGCGTCCCGCCGGGTTGAAGTTGTAGAGGTAGGTGGCGTCGTGCCGCAGGCCGCCGGAGTGGCGGTAGAACAGGGAGAACAGGCTGCGCGTCTCCACCGCCGCCGGCCGCTCCATCCCCGCCAGCCGCGCCAAGGTGGGGATGGGGATGGTGGAGACGACGTCGTCGTAGCGCTCTACGGTACCATCCACCGACAGCTCGTGAACCGCCCCCGCGCGGCGCGCCTCGTCGATGCGCGCGCCGGTCCGCACGCGCACGCCCCGCTGCCGCAAGGCCTCCGCCACGGGCCCGTACATCGCCGCGAAACCCAGCTTGGGCCGCACGTATCCGTACGGGGAAAGGACCTCCGCCACGGCCGTGCGGCCGCGGACCAGGCGCCCGGCGGTCCCGCGCCAGGAGCACGCGCTCGCGACCTTCGCCAGCCGGTAGCGGGCGAACTCCAGCCCGATCTCGACGTCCGGCAGGCCGAACAGCCGCTCGATGTACGTCTTCAGGCCGCTCTGGACGTACATCCTGCGGCCCAGGTAGTAGGCGAGGTGATCGGGGAGGGACGCACGCCGGCGGCACGCCCATTTGCACCACGCCAGGTCCGCGATCGCAGCCGCGGTGCGCGCCCGGCCATGGTCGCGCACGTAGCCGCGCAGCGTGAGCGGGTACCGGTCCAGCGTGCCGGCGGGCGTAACCGACAGGTGCCGGCCGGCCACGCGGACGCATGTGTCGCGCAGGAACGGGAAGAGGTCGAAGAGCGGGTGCGCCGCGTCGTAGAAGAACGCGCCGATGTCGTAATGGAGCCCTCCGACGTCCAAGCTGCGGTGCAGGCCGCCGAGCCGGGGCGCCCCCTCGATCAGGTCCACCTCGTAGACTCCGCTGTCCGCGAGCTCTGCGGCAACGGCGATCCCCGCGATGCCGCCGCCGAGGACGGCTGCCCGGCGCCGGTGGGTGCGCGCGGGTGGCGAGGTTGGGGGTAGGGTCCGCATGTCTCCAGGCTGCGGGACGATCTCGGGTGCGGGCTCTGAGGCTCAGGCCCGGCGAAAAGCGGGCGTCAGGCAGCGGCGTCGGCTGCCGGTGGCGGGGCGCACCCCTCGGCGAAGCGCACGGCCACGCCCTCGTAGACCCGCGAGAGCGTGGGACGCGTCGTGGGCATCGAGTCGATGAGGCGGGAGCGCACCGACACCACGGCCTGCGCCCTGGCGTTCCACGCACCCCACCGCAACCCGTTCTCGCTGTGCGCGGTGAGCTCCATCACGCGCACGACCGGACAGGGAGGCTGCTCACCGGCCCAATAGGTGTGGATCGCCATCACGTCCGCGGGTGGCGCCGGGAACTCCCTGCTGCTGGGGTTGTCGGGCATGCGGTTGGCCGCACACGCCTGGAGTCCTAGCAGCAGCGCGCCGGCGATCGATCGAACCGCTTTCATTGAGGTCCTCGGGGTGATGGGGTCGAGGCGACGGGCGGTGGGGTCCTGCTGGAGGTGGAACGTCTGATCGTCCGCTTTGCGACAGGCTGGCCCCGCGACGGTAGAGCCACGGCAGCGTAACCAGATGGAAAGGTGAAGTTACGAAGCATTTGCTATTCTCGATACAAGCCAGTTCTTCCTGATTTGATAATTGCCTC
>DASYJZ010000224.1:0-14850 GCA_035995965.1 Longimicrobium sp.
AACAACCCCGACGCGATCTGCTCGTTCGACCTGGACGGCCGCCTGCGCACGGCCAACCCCGCCGCGGAGACGCTCACCGGCTACGCGCCCGACGACCTGGTGGGCGAGCCCTGGTGGACGCTGGTGGTGCAGGACGACCGCGCCGAGGCGCGCGCGCAGTTCGCGCGCGCCGCCGCCGGCGAGCCGCAGTACGCCGAGACCGCGCTCACGCACTGCACCGGCCGGCGCGTGGAGATCAGCATGCGCCTGCTGCCGATCGTGGTGGACGGCGCCATCATCGGCGTGTACTGCCTGGCCGAGGACATCACCGAGCGCAAGCGCGCCGAGGCCGAGCGCGAGACGCTGCTGCTGCGCGAGCGCATCGCCCGCGCCGAGGCCGAGGCGGCGGCGGCGGCCAAGAGCGACTTCCTGGCCGTGGTCACGCACGAGCTGAAGACGCCGCTGAACGTGATCACCGGCTTCGCCGAGCTGGTGCGCGACGGCGACAGCGGCCCGCTCACCGACGCGCAGGCCCGCCACCTGGACCGCATCCTGGCCGGCGCCCGGCAGCTATTGGGGATGGTGGACGACGTGCTCGCCTATGCGCGCATGGACGCCGGCGAGCCCGTGCGCCTGCAGCGCGTGGACGTGCAGGCGCTGCTGGGCGACGCTGTCCGCGAGGTGCACGCCCCGGCGGCGGCCAAGGGGATCGAGGTGGTGGTGGAGCTGAACGGCGCCTGCCCGGCCGAGACCGATCCCGCGCGCGTGCGCCAGATCGTGGGGCACCTGCTCGGCAACGCGGTGAAGTTCACCGAGCGGGGGACGGTCACGGCGCGGGCGGACCGCGAGCCGGCGGCCTTCGTGGTCACTATCGCCGACACGGGGATCGGGATCGACCCGGCGCACCTGGAGCAGATCTGGGAGCCGTTCTGGCAGGCGGAGCACCCGCTGGTGCGGCGCGCGGGCGGCACCGGGCTGGGGCTCGCCGTCGCGCAGCGCCTGGCGCAGCTCCTCGGCGGCGACATCGAGGCTCGCAGCGCGCCCGGCGAGGGGAGCACGTTCACGGTGCGGCTGCCGGCGGGGTAACGGAATGGTCTTGTTGTTTTGGCTTACTCGTCCTCGCCGGCGTAGGTGCAGCCGGACGTGCAGGTCTCTCGGACGACGATGCGGTCAAGGCCTGGGAGGCTCAGCTGCAGGCGCGACCAGATCCAGCGGGCGAGCACCTCGCTGGTCGGGTTCTCCAGTCCCTCGATCTCGTTGAGGTACTGGTGGTCGAGCCGGTCGATGAGCGGCTTGCAGGCGGCCTTGATCTCGGCGAAGTCCATCACCCAGCCGAGCACCGGGTCCACGTCGCCGCGCACGTGCACCTCGACCCGGAACGAGTGCCCGTGCAGCCGCGCGCACTTGTGCCCCTCCGGCACGTTCGGCAGCCGGTGCGCCGCCTCGAACCCGAACTCCCTGAAGATCTCCATCCGACCGCGTTCCTTCTCCACCATCTGCGTGGCCTTCGCGACATCACACAGAATAGCCGCCGCCGCGCCGCGCGACAACGCGGCCCCACGTGCGCCGTTCTCCAATCTCCTGAAGACCCTGGATCCAACCACGCGGCCCATCGTACCAAGATTTCTAAGCAGATGTTTGATAACGGTTTATGGCGCTGTCTCGCCGCGCCGGGGTGCAGCCTGCCGGCTCCACCGCAGCCCCGCGGCTGCACCCGGCGATAGATTGTCGCGGAGACACGGAGGCGCGCGTGCGGTTTTCTCGGTTCCTCTGCGCCTCTGCGTGAAACGGCCGTTGCTGACCCAAGGAACCACGAATGCCTGCGACCAACAACGTCTTCGCCGGAGCCGGCTTCGACCGCGCCGCCGCCCTCCGCCGCGACGCGGCCTGGATCGCGGAGCGGCTGGAGGACCCGGCCAGCCGCTTCGCCCCGGTGTGGCAGCTCAGGAACCTCTTCGTGGTCGACGGCACGCCGCGGGTATGCTGGCTCGGCATCGACCAGGTGCGCCCGCTGCTGCGCGCCGGGACCGCGGTGTTCCTGGGGATGATGGACGGCGCCGCGCACTTCGCCGTCGAGGTGGGCCACGAAGGCCCGGCGGACGTCGCCGGCCTCGCGCCCGCGGCCGAGTTCGACGAGCTTCGCCGCCACGGCACGCTGCTGGAGCCGGCGGAGGCGGGGATGCTCGCCCTCGCGCGGGGGATGCTGCACTGGCACGCGCGCCACCGTTTCTGCGGCGTTTGCGGCGAGCCGACCGAGCCCGGCGACGCGGGGCACGTGCGCGTCTGCACCGCGTCTGCCTGCGGCACGCTGCACTTCCCGCGCACCGACCCGGCGGTGATCATGCTGGTGACGCGCGGGGAGCGGGCGCTGCTGGGGCGGCAGCCGGCGTGGGACCCCGGCCGCTACTCGTCGCTCGCCGGCTTCGTGGAGCCCGGCGAGAGCCTGGAAGACGCGGTCGCGCGCGAGGTGCTGGAGGAGACGGGGGTGCGCGTCAGCGGGGTGCGCTACCACTCGTCGCAGCCCTGGCCCTTCCCCTCGTCGCTGATGATCGGCTTCGCCGCGACTGCCGAGAACGACGACGAGATCGACATCGACGGCGACGAGCTGGAGGACGCGCGCTGGTTCACCCGCGACGAGCTGCGCGCCGGCGTGGCCGACGGCTCGCTGCTGCTGCCGTCGAACCTGTCGATCTCGTACCGGCTGGTCTCGGAGTGGCTGGAGGGGTGAGCGCGTCCGCGGCATCCCCCTCCCCGGAACTCGCGACGGGGTGGATTGCGATCCCAAACGGTGTCATCCTGAGGCGCGGTCCTGCCGTGTCCTCAGTCCACGCAAGCGACGGCAGCGCCGTGAGGATCTAACCGACGCCACCACGTGGCCCAGGCGGAAGCCGCACGGCAGCCGCGGCCGCGCCCGGTTGCGAGGCGGCATTCGCGACGCTGCCGCGCCCAGGTCTCGCTCGTCCCCGGCTAGATCCCTCGGCCCTGCGGACGTCGATGCAGCCGCAAGCCCGGAGCGGTCGGGCCTCGGGATGACACTCGGGGGTGGGCGCGAAGGCGAGGAGCGACCGCGTCCCGCCCGACTGCCCAGCAGTCGATCCCCACTCTTTGCCGATCACCTCTCCCGCAGTTCGGGTGAGGGCTCCAGCCGCAGCCGAGCAACGAGCCCCTCACCCCGTCGCCGTCTCCCGCGCCGGAACCACCAGCGGCAGCAGCACCGCCGCCGCCAGCGCCAATGCCGCGCCCGTCAGGAACGCCGTCGCGGCGCCGAACGACTGCCAGAGCACGCCGAAGAGGATGCTGGAGAAGAGCGCCGACACGCCGATCACCGCGTGGTACCAGCCGAAGGCGCTCCCCCGCAGCTCCGCCGGGGCGAACGCCGCCACCAGCGACTTCTCCGGCGCCTCGGTGAGGCCGAAGAAGAGGCCGTAGACCAGGAACAGCGCCCACGCGTGCCACTCGGCCGAGGCCACGGCGAAGCCTCCGTAGACGGCCGCGTAGACCAGCCATCCCGCCACGATCGTCCGCCGCGGCCCCGTCCGGTCGCTCAGGCGTCCGCCGATCACGCTCCAGATCATCTTGCTCACGTGCAGCGCGGCCCAGAGCAGCGGGATCAGCGCCACCGCCACCCCCAGGTCGCGCGCGCGCAGCAGCAGGAACGCGTCCGACGAGTTGCCGAGCGCGAAGAGCACCAGCACGCCCAGGTAGCGCGGAAAGACTCTGCCCAGCGCGGAGAACGGCGGGAGCGCGGCGCGCTTCTCCTCCACCGGCCGCGCAGGCACCGCGGTGCCGCGCGGGTCGCGGACCTTCAGCAGCACCACGGCCAGCGTCAGCAGCCCCGGGATCAGCGCGAAGGCGAAGACCTCGCGCATCCGTCCGGGCATCAGCAGCAGGAGCGCGGAGGCGAGCAGCGGGCCCGCGACGGCGCCCGCGTGGTCCGCCGCTCGGTGGATGCCGAACGCCGCCCCGCGCACCTCCACGGGGACCGACTCGGTGAGCATCGCGTCGCGCGGGGCGGTGCGGAGCCCCTTCCCCAGCCGCTCGGAAAAGCGGATCGCCAGCACCTGCCAGGGCGCCGTGGCCACCGCGATCAGCGGCCGGGCCACCGCGGCGACGCCGTATCCCCACGCCACCAGCGGCTTGCGTCGCCCCGAGCGGTCGGCGAACACGCCGCTGGCGAGCTTCAGCAGGCTGCTCGACGCCTCGGCCACCCCCTCGATCACTCCCAGGAACCCGGCCCCCGCGCCGAGCACCCCGGTCAGGAAGATGGGGAGGAGCGGGTAGATCATCTCGCTGGCCGTGTCGTTCATGAACGACACGACGCTCAGCCAGAGCACGTTCCCGCGCAGCAGCGAACCCTTCGTGGGCGGCGCCGCCCGGGTGTCGTCGGTCATCGGGATGGAGAAGGTGCGCGGGGGGAATGCGCGGAGCCAGCCCCGCCGGAGGTGCCGGCGGGGCTTCGTCCGCGAGCTGCGATCAGAGGAGGAGCGCGGCGACGATCACACCGACGGCGATGGCGGCCACCAGGTACCACCAGTCGCGGTTGCCGATCGGGGCCTTCTGCTCCGCCAGCCGGCTCTCGTTCGCGCGCACCTGCTGCCTCACCTCGTCGCTCGTGGGATAGAGCGCGACCGTCTTTGGCGCGGGCTGCTCCACCGCCTGGGCGGCGGGGGCGGGCTCGGGCTGGGCCGCGGCCTGCTGCGCCCTGGCGGGCGCGGCGCACAGCAGCAGCGCGGCCACGGGGATGAGTACCTTCCGCATGGATCCCTCCGGTCTGGGTAATACACGGCTCGTGGGTGTCTCGGAGCGCTGAACCGCGCTTGCAAGGTCCGTGCGTGCGAGGCACCCAGGTCGCCGTGCAGTTCTCTCCGTTTCTCCGTGGCTCTGCGTGAGACGCTTCCGTGGGTGACTCCGTCGTCGCACGAAATCCACTGGTGAGCGCCGCTCGGTTGACGGATTCGTGATCCGGTGCGATACTCCGCATGCGTTTCGTTCGAACGCTCGTCTTCCGTTCCCGCCGGCAAACGCCCGGCGGGAATTGCTTTCCCGGTACTCCGCCACCGCACCTCCACTCCAGAGCGCCGATGATCGCCGGGATCGTGCTCGCCGCGGGGCGCTCGCGCCGCATGGGCCGGCCCAAGGCGTTCCTGCAGCTGGGCGGCCGCAGCTTCCTGGAGCGCGCCGTCGCCGCGCTGCGCGACGGGGGATGCGACCCGGTGGTGGTGGTCGCCGGCCCACGCGGCGACCCCGGGGCGGACGAGATCGCCCTGGCCGCCGCGCGGCTCGGCGCCCTGGCGGCGCGCAACCCGGACCCGGAGTCGCCGCAGGTGGCGTCGCTCCGGGCCGCCCTCGCAGCGCTGGGCGAGGGGATCGAAGCGGCCATCGTGACGCCGGTGGACGTCCCCCGCGTCGACGCGGAGACCGTCCGCGCGCTCGGCGCCGCCTTCTCCGCGAGCGGCCCGCCGGTCGCGCAGCCGTTCGACGGGGTGCGGCACGGGCACCCGGTGCTCTTCGCGCGGGCGGTGTGGCCGGAGCTGATGGCCGACCCGCTCCCCGAGGGCGCCCGCACGGTGATCCACGCGCACGCGGCCCGTCGCGCCGAGGTGCGCGTCCGCGCGCTCCCCGCGGACGTGGACACCCCCGAGGACTACCGGCGCCTGCTGGAGGGCGAGGGTTGAGCGAGGCCGGCTCCTCCGCCCCCCTGTCGGCGGCCGAGGCCATGCGGCTCGCCCGCGAGGCGCTGGAGGGCGGCGAGCCGATGGCCAGCGTCACGGTGATCGAGACGCGCGCCGGCGGCGGAGAGGCCGGCTGTCCGGCGCCGGGCGCCCGAATGGCGGTGTGGAAGGACCGGAGCCGGGGCACCCTCGGCGACCCCGCGCTGGACCAGGCGGCGGCCGCCTTCGCGCGCGAGGCGCTGGGGGGGACGCGCGTCGCCACGCGCGAGGTGGAGGCGGGCGGCGCGACGGTCACGCTCTACGCCGAGCCGCACCGCGCGCCGCCGGAGCTGGTGATCGTGGGCGCAGGGCACATCGCCCGGCCGCTGTGCCGGGTGGGCGCGCTGCTGGGCTTTCGCGTGACGGTGCTGGACGACCGCCCGGAGTTCGCCACCCGCGAGCGCTTTCCCGAGGCGGCCGAGGTGCGCCGCGCGGACTTCACCGAGCCGCTGCTGGGCGTGCCGATGGGCCCGGCCACGCACCTGGTGCTGGTGACGCGCGGCCACAAGTACGACTACGAGGCGCTGCGCGACGTGCTCCAGCGGCCGGAGCTCCCCGCCTACCTGGGGATGGTCGGCAGCCGCCGCCGGACGCGCGCGGCGCTGGAGCAGCTCGCGCGCGACGGGATCGACCCGGCGCGCATCGCGGCGGTGCGCGCACCCGTGGGGCTCGACCTGCACGCCGAGACGCCCGAAGAGATCGCCATCGCCATCGCCGCCGAGCTGGTGCTGCTGCGCCGCGGCGGCACCGGGCGCCCGCTGCGCGAGACCGAGCGCGTCTTCGAGCGCTGGGTGGAGCGGCGCGGAGAGCCGCCGCGTAACTCCGCGGCCCCGGAGCCGTAGTCTCTCTCGCCCGCGCCGAAGGACGGCGCGGCCCGGGAACCGGCATCCAACCGAGGGAGCGTGTACCGCACCTGCATCTTCTGCTCGGCGCCGCTGGGGACGAACGACGCGCTCGAGGCGTTCCCCGTGTCGCGCAGCATCGCCTTCGACGGGTGGAAGGGGCGCCTCTGGGCCATCTGCCCCAGGTGCTCCCGCTGGAACCTGGCGCCGATCGAGGAGCGCTGGGAGGCGGTGGAGGCCGCCGAGAAGCTGTTCGTGGACGCGCGGCTACGCGTGCAGAGCGAGAACGTGGGGTTGGCGAAGATGCGCGATGGCACCCGGCTGATCCGCGTGGGGCAGGCCGTCCCCGGTGAGCTGGCGGCGTGGCGCTACGGCGACCAGCTCGTGCGCCGGCGGCGCCACTACCTGCTCTACGCGGGCGCCGCGGTGGCGGCCGGCGCGGCGATGTTCGGGGGGATGATGGCGCTCACCGCGAGCGGCGGCGCCTACTCCATCATCAACGCTGGGCTCCAGTTCTACCGCCAGAAGCGGCAGCGGAAGGTGATCTACCGCCTTCCCGCGGCCCGCTCGCCCACGGGGAGCGAGGTGGTGCTCCGGAGATGGCACGCCGCCGGCTCGGTGCTCCGCCCCGGCCAGGTGGACGGGATCGCCCTGGTGGTCCCCGACGCCGCGCGGAAGGACCCCAAGACCGACGGGTGGGGGAAGACGAAGTACATCGCCGAGCCGCTGGTGCTGGGCGACGCCGACGCCCGGACCTTCCTGGGCCGCGCGATGGTGCAGCTGAACGAGAAGGGCGCCTCGCGGAAGCGGCTGGAGGGCGCCGTGGAGCTGCTGGGCTCCGCCGGCACCGCCGAGGGCTTCCTGCGCCGCACCGCCGGCGAGGGCCGCACCCTGGCCGCGCGCAAGGACATGCCCGGCCGTGCGCTGGTCCCCGAGGGCGCGCTGGCGCTGGAGATGGCCCTGCACGAGGAGAGCGAGCGCCGCGCGCTGCACGGCGAGCTCGCGCTGCTACAGAGCGCCTGGCGCGAGGCCGAGGAGATCGCCGCGATCGCGGACGGGCTGGCGGGCGAGTCGGCGCTGGGGAGGTGAAAGTGCTAGTGCTAAGTGCTAAGTGCTAAGTGCTGAGGACTTCGATTCGCCCCTGGCCCTCTGCGTGTCCGCGTCTCTGTGTCGTTCCGTTCGAATCAGAATGCACACGGCCTGTCGCAGCGCAGCGAGAAAAGCACTTGGCACTTGGCACTTGGCACTTGGCACTTGGCACTTGGCACTTGGCACTTCTTTGACTGAAGACCTTGCCGTCTACACCGCCGCCGAGCGCGCCGCGGCCGAGGGGCGTGCGGTGGTGCTGGCCACCATCGTCCGCTGCCGCGGGAGCACGCCGCGCGGGTGCGGGAGCAAGATGCTGGTCGACCCCGCGCGCGGGCTCACCGGCACCGTGGGCGGCGGCTGCGGCGAGGGCGAGGTGATCGAGGCCGCACGCGCGGTGCTGGAGACCGGCGCGCCGCGGTTGCTGCGCATCGACCTGACCGAAGACCTGTTCTCGTGGAGCCCCGCCGTCTGCGGCGGGACCTTCGACGTGTTCCTGGAGCGGGTGGACCCCGCCCCCGCCGGTTCGCGAGCCGCCTGACGGCGCACCGCCGGCAAGACCTTCAACCACCCAGAAGGACGTGGCATGACCGCAGTACAGAGCCCGCTCCGTGCGGACCAGATCGCGATGGTCCGCGACGAGCTCCTGCGCGCGCTGAACAAGCTGGAGCGCAGCCTCAAGATCAGCGGCGAGAGCGCCCGCCCGCGCGACCTGGAGCAGGACACCGTGGGGCGGCTGTCGCGCATCGACGCCATCCAGAACGCCGGCCTCACCGCCAACCTGGAGGAGCGCGAGCGCCAGCAGCTCCGGCAGGTGGTCGACGCGCTCCGCCGCATCGAAGAGGGGACCTACGGCGCCTGCAACGGCTGCGGCGGCCCCATCCCTTTCGATCGACTGCTGGTGTTCCCCGAGACCCGGTCCTGCACCGCCTGCTCGCGGGGCTGACCCTCGGGCCCGGTGCGGTGTATCAGCGCGCCTCCGGAGAAAACCTCCGGGCGTGCGTTCCCTTCGCGCCAGCTGTGCGGCAATGCTGAACCGGCTCGTCTCCGCCTGGGTGTGGGTCACCACGGCGCTCATCGCACTCCTCTGGCTCCCCTGGCTCGGGCTGGTGTGGCTGTTGACCGCCTCCCGCGACCCTGGCCGCTACGCCGTGGGCCGCTGGCTGCGCCGCGCCGCCGTCGCCGTCACCCGCCTCAATCCCTGGTGGAAGTTCACCACCTCGGGCGTCACCATCCACGACCCGCGCCGCCCGTACGTCGCCGTCGCCAACCACGAGTCGCTCGCCGACATCTTCCTGGTCTCCCACCTCCCCTGGGAGATGAAGTGGATGTCCAAGGAGGCGATCTTCCGCATCCCCGTGATGGGGTGGATGATGCGCATGGCCGGCGACGTGATGGTGCGCCGCGCCGACCCCGCCAGCCGCATCAAGGCCATGGAGGAGGCGCGCGACCGGCTGCGCAAGAAGGTGTCGGTGATGATCATGCCCGAAGGCACGCGCTCCGGCGGCGGCGAGCTGCTCAAGTTCCACGACGGCGCCTTCCGCCTGGCGATCGAGACCGGCTCCCCCGTGCTCCCCATCGCGCTGGCGGGAACGCGGCACTGCATCCAGAAAGGCTCGTGGATGGTGGGCCACGCCCGCGCCATCGCCCGCGTGCTCCCCCCCGTCGAGACCGTCGGCCTCACCCTGGACGACGTCCCCGAGCTCCGCGAGCGGGTGCGCGCCATGATCGCGGAGGCACGCATCGCGCTCCTCCGCGAGCTGGGCCCCGACCCCGTCCTCGCCTGACCTCCTCCGCCCGTCCGCCGATGACCGACGCTCCCGCCGCGCGCGACGCACTCTCCTTCCGCGAACTGCTGGCCTACACCGGCGAGGAGACGGACCGCTGGGAGGGGTGGCTCCGCGCACACGACCCCGCGCTGCTCGACGTCGCCCTGGGCGAGGGGCGGTGGAGCACGGTGCGCGAGCTGCTCTTCCACACCTTCCTGGTGGAGCGCCGCTACGCCGACCGGCTGCTGGGCGAGCCCATCACCCCCTACGAGGGCGTCCCGCACGCCACGCTCGACGAGCTGTTCGCCATCCACCGCGCGGCCCGCGCGGCGCTGGAGCGCTACCTCGCCGGCGCCACCGCGGAGGAGTGGGGCGAGGTGCTCACCTTCGAGACCCTGCTCTACGGACCGATGTACGGCTCGCGGCGGAAGGTCGTCGCGCACGCGCTGCTGCACGGCATCCGCCACTGGGCGCAGATCGCCACCGCGCTGCGCCAGGCAGGCCACGAGCAGTGGCCGCACGACCTGATGGCGGCGACGACGATCACCTGAGCGCATCGCTCTTCCGGCACGGCCTTCCGCGCGGCAGATTCAAGGCTCCACGCGTTCCCTTCGCAATCTCCCGCTGTCGAGATGTCGATCCTCCGCTCCACGCGCGCGCCGGCGAAGCTCGAGATGCCGATCGCCGCCCTCCCGGTGCCCCCCGGCTTCCGCGCCACCGAGCGCCGGACGCCGGACCGGCCGTGCCTGAACTGCGGCGACCCCACGCCGGGGAACTTCTGCCGCACCTGCGGGCAGCGGAAGGTGGAGGTGCACGTCTCGCTCGGCCGCATGCTGCTGGAGGCGCTGGACGACCAGTTCTCCATCAACTCGGCGCTCCCGCGCACCCTGGGGGCGCTGCTCGCCCGCCCGGGGCACCTCACGCGCGAGTACATGAGCGGGCGCATCGCGCGCTACATCCCGCCGTTCCGGCTGTACCTGGTCACCAGCGTGCTCTTCTTCCTGGCGCTCTCGCTCCTCCCGAACCTGCGCAACCCGAACGTGAACCTGGGGGGCACCGCGGTACGCTTGGGCGGCCCCGGCATCACCCAGACCCCCCCGCCGCCGACGCCCGTCGCGCCGATCACGGCTGGTCGGCGCGCGGACGTGGTGAAGCCGCCCCTGCCGGCGCCGCCCGCGCCTGCGGCCACCTGGCTCGGACGCCGGGTGAACACCGGCAACACGCTGGTCGACAGCATCGCCAACGAGCGGCTCGACCATTTCCGGCGGATGGAGCCGCGAGAGGCCGCACGCCAGGTGATCTCCGGCTTCCTGGGCCGGATCCCGCAGATGATGTTCGTGCTCCTCCCGATCTTCGCCGGGATGCTCATGCTCCTGTACGCGGGGAGCGGGCGCTTCTACGTGGAGCACTTCGTGTTCGCGCTGCACGTGCATGCCTCGGCCTTCGTCATCTACCTGGCGATGATCGTGCTGGTGCGCGTGCCCGCGGTGGGCTCGGCGCTCCTCTGCTGGCTGATGCTGTACGTCTTCCTGGCGATGAAGACGGTGTACCGCCAGGGATGGATCGTCACCGGGTTCAAGTACGGGGTGTTGGGATTTGCTTACCTCTGCCTGCTGTTGATCGGCGCCGGGCTCACGCTGCTGGCGACGGTGCTCCTGGCCTGAAAAGACGGTTTCACGCAGAGGGACCAGAGGTACCAGAGAACTTCCTCCGGTACCTCTGGTCCCTCTGCGTAAAATCGTCTTTTTGTTCTTACTTGCGCGGCCCCACCAGCCAGTGCGCCTTCGCGGTCGCCACCACGTCCCCCGCCGCGTCGCGGATCACCGTCTCCAGCTCCAGGTCGCGCTCGGCGGTGTCCTCGAACACGGGTGCGGTGGCTTCAGCGGTGAGGGTGCCGCGGGCCTTCTTGTGGTATTCGATGGAGAGCCCCTTGAGGATGGAGCGGGCTCCGGCGGGGAGCGCGTAGTTCAGCGAGAGGCCGGTGGCGAGCTCGGCCAGGTTCATCAGCGCCACCGCGTGCACCGAGCGCAGGTGGTTGCGCACCTTGCGCCGGTCGCGGAGCGTGGCGCGCGCGTACCCGGGCCGGATCTCCTCCACCGTCGCGCCCATGCTCCCCGTGTAGGGGACCAGCCGCCCCAGCAGCAGGCTGAAGATGCGCTTCCCCGCGGGGCGCCCGCTCCATGCCTCCCACTGCTGCCGGATGATGCTCTCGGGACTGGCTGCCATTGGGCTCGTCTGAGGGGGGTCCGTGGTCTCGCAACGCCGGCGGAGCATAGGCACCGACGCGGCGTGACGCCAGTCCAAAGGCTCACGGGACGTCGACAACGATGCGAGTAAACTCGCCGCTACACCGGCACGCAGTCCGCCTTCGCGGACATCCCCTCGCGCGGCAGTCGTGCGCGGCATCCGGCTCTCGTGTGACCACGGGACAAGACCGGATGCTCCCACGATGTGTCATCCTGAGGCGCGGTCCCGACGTACCGTGCCTCCACGCCGGTGACGGCAGCGCCGTGAGGATCTAACCGCGGACACGCGTGGCCCGTTGCGGAGGCCGCTCCACGACCGCGGCTGCGTCACCCGTGCAAATCCACATTGCATCGCGGCGCAATATCACCCTTGCGCGGCATGCATCCGCAAGCGCATGATGTACGCACGGATGCCCCCACCGTACCGTTCCACCTTCGGAAACCACTGCCATTCCGTCCCCGCGGATGAGGAGGTCCTATGACTCCCACCCACGGAAACGCGTGCGTCCGTGCGTCCATGAACGCCATCTTCGCGCGCGCTCCGAAGGTCCACACGGCGCTGCTCCCCCTGCTGCTGGCGGCCTGCGGCTCCCACGGCGGCACGGTGCGATCGGATCCCGCTCCATCCCCCCTCCCTGAGCCGCGCTACGAGCGTGCCGCCGGCAGCCGGCCGCAGGCGTACGTAGCCCCCGGTGCTTCCCTCACCATCCCGGTGATGGGGATCCGCCCCGAGCAGCTCCGCGACACGTACGAGGATCCGCGCTCCGGGCACGTGCACCACGCCATCGACATCATGGCACCGGGCGGCTCGCCCGTCGTCGCGGCGGCGGACGGGAGCATCCTGAAGCTGCGCACGGGCGGTAATGGCGGGATCACCATTTACCAGCTCGCCCCCGACGGACGCACCCTCTACTACTACGCCCACCTGCAGCGCTACGCCGCCGGGATGCGCGAGGGGCTCCCCGTCCAGCGCGGACAGGTGATCGCCTACGTCGGCGACACCGGCAACGCCGGCGCGGGCAACTACCACCTGCACTTCTCCGTTGGCCGCCTCGCCGACCCGCGCCGCTGGTGGGAGAGCGAGAACACCAACCCCTACCCGCTCCTCGCCGGCGACTACGCGCGCAGCCGCGTGGCGGCGGGGGACCGATAGGTACGTAGAGAATGCCCACCCTCTGGTTGCACCGGTGCCGCCGTCGCCGAACCGTCCGGATTCGGTCTCCCACCCTCTGGACACGACATGTGCTCGATCGCCGGAATTGTTTGGGAGGCCCCCTCACCCGAGCCGCGCACGCGCGACGTCGTGCGTGCGATGACCCGGGCGCTCTCGCATCGCGGACCGGATGGAGAAGGCATCGCCGTGATCTCGGACGGAACGCTCACCCTGCACCGGTGGCACCGCGACGGGAGCATTGCGGCCCCTTCCCGCTCGTTTCCTGCCTCCGCCGGGCATTCGCTCGCGCTCGGCATGAACCGGCTCGCGATTCGAGACGTCGCCCACGGCCATCAGCCGATGTTCGACTCGACCGGTCACGCGACCATCGTCTTCAACGGCGAGATCTACGATTGCGACGAGATCGGCGCCGACCTCGCGCGAGCGGGTGTCCGCCTGAAAACGCGCTGCGACACCGAGGTCATCCTCGAGTCGTACATGCGGTGGGGTCCCGCCTGCGTCGACCGGCTGGCCGGAATGTTCGCCTTCGCGATCTGGGACGATCGGGACGGCTCGCTCTTCATGGCGCGTGACCGGCTGGGCATCAAGCCTCTCGTGTGGGCTCACGGCCGGGGCGCGTTCCTGTTCGGGTCCGAGCTCAAGGGGCTCCTGGCCACGGGGCTCGTGGACCGGCGCGTCCGTCCCGAAGCCATCAACCGGTACCTGGTTCACGGGTACGTGCCCGCGCCGGACGGGCCGCTCGAGGACGTGCATCTGCTCGAGCCCGGCCACACGCTGACGCTGCGCGAGGGACGCGTCGAGATCCGCCGCTACTGGTCGCCGTCGTTCGCCGTCGCCGAGCAGCGGCCGCTGGCCGAGCACGTCGACCGCTTCGGCTCGCTGCTCGAGGGCGCGGTTCGGTCTCACCTGGTCTCGGACGTGCCGGTCGGCGCCTTCCTGAGCGGTGGGCTCGACTCGTCCTCGATCGTCACGCTCATGAAGAAGCTGGCCCTGGGCGGGGTCCACACCTACACGGTCGGCTTCGACGAGCGGGCGTACGACGAATCGCGGGACGCAGCGCTGACGGCCCGGTTCGTGGGGACGAAGCATCACGAGACGCGGTTGGCCCTGGGAGAGATGGAGGACCTGGTCGTCCGCGTCCTCGCGCACTACGACCAGCCGTTCGCGGATTCGTCCGCGGTGCCCACCTGGGTGCTCTGCCACGAGACCGCGCAGCACGTGAAGGTGGCGCTCGCCGGCGACGGCGCGGACGAGCAGCTGGCCGGCTACCCGCGGGCGCGGCAGTACGCCGTTCTCGAAGCCATGCGGAACGCGCCCGTTCTCGCCCGGCTGCTCGGCGGCATCGCCACCGGCGTGGCGCCGATGCTGGGCTCGCGCGCCCGGCGCGCGAAGAACTTCGCGGACTACGCGAGCGTGCTGCGCAACGGAGGCGCCGGCGATCCGATGAGCGGCTACATCCACCTGCGCAACTCCTTCCGCGGCGGATGGCACGCGCGCCTGCTCACCCACGACTTCGCGCAGCGCGTGCGCCCCGACGATCCTTCGTTCCACGTCCACGCGATCGCGGCTCGCTCGGACGCGCAGGACCCCATCACCCGGATGCTCGAGGTCGAACTCCTGACCTATCTGCCCAACGACATCCTCCAGAAGGTCGACATGGCGAGCGGAGCGCACGGGCTCGAAGTGCGCGTGCCCTTCCTGGACCATCGGGTGGTCGAGGCGATCGCGGCGATGCCGATCGACGCGAAGCTGAACCGCCGCGAATCGAAGGTGGTGCTCCGCCGGGCCATGGGCCCGACGCTGCCTCCGCACACGCTCACCAAGCGCAAGCAGGGGTTTCATTTCCCGGTCGCCGAATGGCTCCGGGGGAAGGGGCGGCCGCTCGTGGAGGACGTGCTCCTCGCGAAGCGCACGAAGGAGCGCGGCTACTTTCGGGGAAAGGTGCTCGACTCGATGGCCGCGGAGCACCTGAGCGGCCGCGCGAACCATTCCACCATGCTGTTCTCCCTGCTGCAGCTCGAGATCTGGCACCGCACCTGGGTG
>DASYJZ010000225.1:0-2560 GCA_035995965.1 Longimicrobium sp.
GAGGGGTGGCAGCAGCGGGTGGTGGCGCGCGCGGCCGGCGGCGGCGTGTACGAGGCCCCGTTCCAGGTCCCGGCCGCGGGGACGTACGTGGCCGCGGTCGACATCCCCTCGCGCGGGATCACGGCGCGCGGCCGGGCGCCGCTCTACTTCCACGTCGCGCCGTGATCGCCCCCGCCACGGCCCCCGGCCCGGTGCGCGCGGACGAGCTCCCCGCGCAGGACTTCCTCGAGGAGGCCCGCCTCCTCCCGCGCGAGCGCGCCGGGGGGCGGCTGCGCGTGGCATTCGCCGGGCGGCCGGACCCGCAGGCGGTGGCCGAGCTGGAGGTGCTCTTCGGCCTGCCGGTGGAGCTGGAGCCGGTGGCCGAGGCGGAGCTGCTGGACGAGATCCGCCGCGCCTGCGGGCAGCCCACGGCGGCGTCGTTCGCGGCCGACCTGGAGGGGCAGGCGCCCGCCGGCGGCGGCGACGAGCTGGTGGCGCACGACCTGGAGCAGATCGCCAACCAGGCGCCGGTGGTGCGGCTGGTGAACCTGCTCTTGGCCGAGGCGGTGGAGGCGGGCGCCAGCGACGTGCACCTGGAGGCCGAGGCGCGCACCACGCGGGTGCGCTACCGCGTCGACGGGGTGCTGCAGGAAGCGCCGAGCCCGCCGCCGCACCTGCGCGCCGCGGTGGTGAGCCGGCTCAAGATCATGGCCGAGCTCGACATCGCCGAGCGCCGCCTCCCGCAGGACGGCCGCGTGCGCCTGCGCACCGCCGACCGCGAGCTCGACGTGCGCGTGAGCACCCTTCCCACCCTGCACGGCGAGTCCGTCGTCCTGCGCCTGCTCGACGTGGAGGGGCAGCGGATCGACCTGGAGGGGCTGGGGATGGCGGAGGACACCCTGGCCGCGCTCCTGGGCTTCGCCGCGCGGCCGCACGGCGTGCTGCTGTCGACGGGACCCACGGGGAGCGGGAAGACGACCACGCTCTACGCGCTGCTGGACCGCGTCCGCACGGGGCGGGAGAAGATCGTGTCGGTGGAGGACCCGGTGGAGTACGAGCTCCCCGGGGTGGCGCAGGTCCCGGTGCACGCCAAGCTGGGGCTCACTTTCGCGCGGGCGCTGCGCTCCATCCTGCGGCAGGATCCCGACGTGCTGCTGGTGGGCGAGATGCGCGACCCGGAGACGGCGGAGATCTGCATCCAGGCCGCGCTCACGGGGCACCTGGTGCTCTCCACCCTGCACACCAACGACGCCCCCGGCGCGCTCACGCGCCTGGTGGACCTGGGGGTTGCCGACTACCTGGTCGCCTCGACGGTGCAGGCGGTGCTGGCGCAGCGGCTGGTGCGGCGCGTCTGCCGGTCGTGCGCCGAGGCGGCGGCGCCGGAGCCCGGCGTGGCGCGCGAGATGGCGGCGGCGGGGTTCCCGGCGGAGCGCGTCCTGCGCGGCCGCGGCTGCCCCGCCTGCCGCGGCACCGGCTACCGCGGCCGCACCGGCATCCACGAGCTGCTGACGGTGGACGATGAGCTGCGCGCCGAACTGCTGCGCGGCCCCGGCACCGACCGCCTGCGCCGGGCCGCCCTGGAGCGCGGGATGCGCCCCCTGCGCGCCGACGGCTGGCGGCAGGTGCGCGCCGGGGTCACCACGCCCGAGGAAGTGCTGAGGGTGGCATGAAGACGGTGCCGATCCGCGGCTGCGGCGCCCTCTCCCTGCGCCTTAGAGCGCAAACCCTCTCCCGTACCGGGCGAGGGTGGGCGGCCGAGGCACCGGCCGGCCTGCGCGCCGCCACGCGAGGTTGGACGTGGCGCGGCCGGGTGGGTGGCGCGGGAGGAGTCCGCGGAGGCGGACTGCGTGCCGTCGTAGCCGCGAGCTCACTCGCATATCCCCCCACCACCCCAACGGATGTCATCCTGAGGCCGGCCGCAGCGGGTTTTCCGCGTGCGATCCGACCTGCAGGCCGAAGGACCTATGGCCGGTCGACGCAGATCCGCGGAGGGAACACACTTGGCTTCACCCTGATCGAGCTCCTGGTCGTGATCGTCGTGATCACCGTGCTGGCGACGCTGGTGGCGCCGAACGTCTTCCGCCACGTCGGGAGCGCGAAGGAGGCGACGGCGAAGACGCAGCTGGAGATGCTTGGCTCGGCCATCGATGCGTACCGGCTGGACAACGACGCCTATCCATCGACCGAACAGGGGCTGGCGGCGCTGCGCACGCGCCCCGCGGCCGGCCCCGCGCCGCCGAGCTGGCGGGGGCCGTACCTGCGGCGCGACGTGCCGATGGACCCGTGGGGGCGGCCGTACGTCTACCGCAACCCGGGCGTGGCGAACCCCGAGGGCTACGACCTGCTGACGCTGGGGCGCGACGGGCACGAGGGCGGCCAGGGCGAGGATGCCGACGTGCTGGGGTGGAAGTAGCCGCGATGCCCGCCTTCGCCTGGCGCGCCGCGACGCCCGCGGGCCGCACCCTCCGCGGCGTGGAGGACGCCGACAACGCCGCCGCGGTGGAGCGGCGCCTGGGCGACCGGGGCCTGTACGCGCTGGAGGTGGCCCCCGCCGCCGCCCGCGCGGCGGACGACCGGCCGC
>DASYJZ010000226.1:0-21081 GCA_035995965.1 Longimicrobium sp.
ATCCCCACCGCCCGCCGTCACAGGCGGGCCGATCTCATCGTCTCTACAGGGTTCCGGGGCACGGCCAGCGCAGCCCCAGAGCAGGGCCGCCAATCTAATACCTTTGACGCTCGTTTTGAATCACCCCCGGATTATTCGGCCACTCTGATACGCCGTGGACAATCCGCCGCCCGGTACCCACGTGCCACCGGAGGGGCAGCGAACCCTCTCCACAGCTCAGCGTCTTTCGCCGCGGTCCCGTAGCTCCGCGGCTCTCAGGCCCGGCCGCCGTCGAGGAGCTCCCGGAGCGCGGTGTACCAGCGCGCCTTCTCCGCGAAGGGGATGCGCGCCAGGCCGCTGGGGCTCGGCACCACGAAGTCCGCCACGCCGGGGACGATGCGCGTCTCCTGCAGCCCCCAGGCCGCGCGAACCACCCCGGCCGCGCGAAGGTAGACGCCCTTGCCGTTGTACGCGACGACGGCGGGACGAATCCGCTCCACCAGGCCACGGACGCGCGCGGTGCCGGCACGAAACTCGGCGGGGGTGACGTCGTGGGCGGCGCGGGTGGGGCGCTTCACCAGGTCGGTGATCCCGATCCCCATGCCGGGGAGGAGCCCGTCCTCGGTGAAGGCGAGCCGGCGCGGGGTGAGGCCGCCGGCCGCGAGCAGCTCCCAGAAGCGGTTGTTGCGGCCGGCGTAGTAGTGCCCCAGCCGGGCGGAGCGCACGCTCGGGTTGTAGCCGACGAAGAGGAGGCGGACGCCGGGCCCCAGCAGATCGGGGAGGGTGCGGATCCGCTCCCCCTCGAACGCGTACTCCTCCTCCGCCGACACGGGGACGGCAGCGGTCACCCGGCGCCGGACGCGCCGCGGCACATCTCGCGGAGGCGCTCCTCGGCACCCTCCAGCTCGCCGACCAGGCGGCGCACCTCGGCGGTGGAGGCGGCGTTGGGAAGCTCCGCCTTCACCTCGCGGCCGCCGTCGCGGGGGAGGAACACCACCGTCACCTTCCACCCCTCCACCCCGGTCGCCTTGCGCGCGACCAGGTCCACGGAGAACTCCGCGCCGTCCACCTCCAGCCGGTTCGCCAGCCGGTGCTCCTTCCACGAGGAGCTCCGCGAAAGAGCCATGGTCCGCCTGTCCCGATCGATCGTGGTGTGCCGCCCGCGAAGGGCGGTTGTCGCGCGGGGACGGAGCTTGCATCTTTCCGCCTGCGGCCCGCGCCGGACCGCAAGATAAGCGGACGCCGCGCGCCCCGGCAAACGCCCCCTCCCCCGGCACCCAGGAGAGCCATGCCGTCGCCCGTGTCGCTGTGGCACCAGCGCCTCCCCGAGGAGATCGACCGCAAGCTGGAGCGCGCCGAGGCCTTCGCGCGCGAGGACATGGTCGAGACCCACGCGCAGCTCGCCAGCGACCTGGTGGGGATCCTCGCGCCGCGCATGCCCTTCGACGAGGCGATCGACCGCTACCTGGAGAGCATGGGGCTGGAGGGGGAAGACGCGGAGGCGGTCGGGAGCCGCGCCGTGGCCATGCTCGACGAGCGCGAGATCCGCGAGGACCTGGCGCGCGAGGGGACGCGCGGCTGGGGGTTCGACTGGCGCTACGCCACGCCGCTGGGCGCGCTGCGCTTCATCCAGCGGCAGCGCAAGCGCAGCGCCGAGGAGCAGCTCTGGCTGGAGCTGGCCGCCGCCCGCGCCGAGGAGCGCATCGCCGACGCGCACGCCAGGCACGCGCAGGGGTTCGTCGACGTGCTGGAGGAGGAGGTCGATCCCACCCGCGCGGTGGAGCTGTACGTGGAGCGGCTGAACCTCCCCGAGACGCGGGCGCGCATCGTCTACCAGCGGGTGCTCGCGCGCCTGGCCGAGTCGCTCCTCCCCCGCCTGCACGACGACGGCGCGGCGGAAGCGGGCTCGAATGCCGAGAGCCCGGCCGAGGCCGCGCCGGCATCCCCCGCCGCCGGTGCTCCCGTGGCGGAGACGCCCGCCGGGGAGGCGCCCGCCCCGGAGTCCCCCGCGTGAGCCTCGCCGGCGGCGCGATTCCGCGCTGACGCGGCCGCGCGCCAGCATGGACCTTGCACCCCGCCGCCCGTGATGGGCGCGGGGTGCTCTCGCGTTCCGTGAACCGCATTCCGAATCGGAAGACGATGCCGACGATGCCGAGGAAGGAGACCGCCGCCGCGGCCGCCCTGGCGGTGCTGCTCGCCGCGTGCGGGGGGGACAAAGGCGGCTTGGGGGATGGGAAGGTCGGCGCCGACACCGGCGCGACGGCGGCCGCCGGACAGACGCCCGCCGGGGCGCGGCCGCCGGCCGCCGCGGCCGCGCCGGGCGAGGACAACGGGCCGAAGGCGAAGACGGGGCCGAACGAGCTGGGGCGCCTGCTGGTGCTCGAGTACCACCGCATCGGGCCGAACGAGGGGGAGTGGTACCGCTCCGAAGCGCACTTCCGCAACGACCTGAAGATGCTTTGGGACCGCGGCTACCGCCCGGTGACCATGCGCGACGTGGCGAACGGGAACATCAATATCCCCGAGGGGACCAGCCCGGTGGTGTTCGTGTTCGACGACTCGTCGCAGGGGCAGTTCTACTACCTGCCCAACGGCCAGATCGACCCGCACACCATGGTGGGGATGTGGGAGGCGTTCCGCGCCCAGAACCCCGCCTGGCGCGGCGGCGCGACCTGGTGCGTGCTCCCCGGCGCCGTCCATCCCTCCAACTTCTGGGGCGAGAAGCCGACCAGGGAGATGCCGAAGGCGCAGCGCGAGGCCACCATCCGCAGGAAGGTGAGCTTCCTGCTGGAGCACGGCCATGAGATCTGCAACCACACCATGTGGCACGCGCAGCTCTCGAAGTACCCGGACGCCTTCGTGCAGGACCAGATCGGCAGCGGGAAGGACTCCGTCGCCGTCTACCTGCCGCCGAACTACGAGTGGACCACCTTCGCGCTGCCGCTGGGGATGTGGCCGAAGACGAGGTCTCTCGCCTGGCACGGCACCTACCGCAACGGCAAGACGTACGACAACAAGGTGGTGCTCGAGGTGGCCGGCGGGCCGCAGCAGTCGCCCTTCGACCGCGCCTGGAACCCGCACTCGGTGAAGCGCTTCATCGCGGCGCCGAACGCGCTGGAGCGCCAGCTCGCCGCGTGGGACCAGCACCCCGGGGAGCGCTACGTGTCCGACGGCGACCCGAACACGGTGAGCTATCCGCAACGCCTGGCCGGGAACCTGAACCAGGCGGCGCTCGGAAACCGCCGCGCCCGGGCCGTCCCCGACGCGCCGGCTCCGGCGGCTGCCCCGGCCCCGTAACAGAAGGTCTCACGCAGAGACGCGGAGCCGCAGAGGAAAGACGTGCTTTTCTCCGCGGCTCCGCGTCTCTGCGTGAGACCAACTCTGTTTCGGAAAACGCTTCAGCCGAGGCGCCTGGGCTCGCCCGGAGCGGGAGCGGGCACCTCGGAGGCCGACGACGGCGGGGCCGCGCCCACGGCGGGCGGAGGCGGAGGCGTCTGCGCCAGGTAGTTCTGCTGCTGGTTGGACTGGATCGACTGGTCGTCCACGCCGTTCAGCGAGCGCTTGAAGTCGCGGATCCCCTTCCCCATCCCGCTGGCCAGCTCCGGGAGCCGCTTGGCGCCGAACAGGAGCAGCAGGACGAAGAAAATCAGGACCATCTCGACGGGACCAAGCCCGAGCATCGTGACCTCCTCGAGAGATGCGGAACGCGGCGGACCCGCGCGGCGATGGACGGCGTTCAGGAAAGTGCTGCGTACCGAAGATACCCACGTGTGCCCGGCCCCACAATGCCGCCGCGCGCCGCCTCTGCTCGTCCGAAATCGCGCGGAATCAACGCGTTAGCATCGCCCGCGGGCCCTCATCCCGATTTCTCCATCCGACTGCGCATTCGTCGATCGTCGAAACTGGATGGCTGTGCGGCGGCGAGGCTCTTCGTCCACATGGGCGGGCTCAGGGTGGGGGGAGCGCGATCAGGATGGCGGTCGCCAGGATCACCGCGACGCCGGCGGCCAGCTCGACCCCGGCGCTGCGCCGCAGCCGCGCCGGCGAGGTGGGCGCGTGCAGTTCGGGAAGGACGTAGCGCCAGTTGTAGAAGCCCAGCCAGGCGACGACACCCAGCAGCGCGAGCTTCACCAGCAGCATCCGCCCGTACGCCGTCTCCCAGAGCTGCGGGACGGCGGAGAGGTGGAAGAGCGAGTTGACCACGCCCGTCGCGCCCGCGAGCGCCGCGCCGGTGAGCGCGACGGGTGAGAAGGCGCGGACCATCGTCGCGAAGGCGACCGTCCCCTCGCGGTCGGAGGCGAAGGCGGCGGCGGGGAGCCCCGCCAGGACGAGTGTCCCCAGCGTCCCCACCCAGGCGCCCGCGCCGAGCACGTGCAGCCAGTCGGACCCGAACGCCAGCGCGGTCCACCCCTCCACCGCGGCGGCGTGGCCGCTGAGCGCGGGGACGGCGGCGAGCAGCAGCGCGGCCACCGCGGCGCCCATCCACCCCACCGAGCGGCCGTGCGGCGCGCGCGACACCATCAACCCGATGAAGAAGGCCACCGTGGCAACCGCCTGCAGCGTCCATCCGGCGCCCCAGACGGTGCCGGTCAGGAGCGCGTCCAGCGCGGCGCCGTCGAAGGCGTCGGCGGCGCCGTTCAGGGCCACGCTCTGCAGCCAGAGCCGCGCCAGCAGCGTGAGCGCCGAAAGCGCCGCCGCCGCGGCCGCCAGGTGCCACGCGCCGTACGCCGCCCGGTCCACGACGCGCCCCATCGCCGCGTCCGCGCGCAGCCGCCGGAGGACGAACAGGTCGAAGGCCGCGGCGCCGATCATCCCCAGCAGCGCCATCAGCTCGGCCCAGCGCACCAGCACGGGGAACGGCGACGAGGGATCGGACCACTGCGCGAGGTCCTCCGCCGCCTCGTCCCGCGCGTCCGCCGCACTCGTATCCGACGGCGCGGCGGTGGATGGGGCGCCCGCGACGGCAGGGCGGCTCCGGGTGACGGTGAAGTGGAGGATGCCGCGCACCACGTGGCCGTCGCGCGCGGCGGTGTGCCAGGCGACGGTGCACGGGCCGGGCGGGAGGAGCCCGGCGAGGGGGAAGATGAACGCGCGCCCGCCGGAGCCCGGCACCTCCACCATCCTCCCGACGGCGACGGTGTCTACGCCGGAGGTGAGGACGAGCGAGGTCATCCCTGGGTCGACGCGGGTGGTGAACTCCAGCCGGATGCGGCTCACCGTGTCGGCCACCGTCGCGCCCGCCCGCGGCGAGCTGGCGCGGAGGCCGGTGTGCGCGGCGGCCGGCGCCGGACGCGCGAGCGCGGCGGCGGCCACGATCGCGGCCGCCGCCAGGACGCGCGGCACCAGCCCTCGCGCGCGCCGGGGCATCAGGGCTGCGCCCGGCCGGGTTTCATCCCGCCCGCCGCAGGTTCGATCAGATGGTGCATGAGGGTCATGTCGTCGAGCACCCCGTACGAGCCCATGCGCATCGGCCCGCCCGGCGAGACGTGGTGGTGCAGCACCTCGGCGAAGCGGCGCGTCGCCACCGCGCGCCGCTCAGCGTCCAGCGCTCCAGGATCTGCGAAAGGTGGTGGTTGGTGAGCTACTTCGCCACCGGGCGCGACATCGGGTGTCGGTGCCGTACGGCGCGAACCGGGGCCCTCCACGTTCACCATGCGCCCAGCGGTCAACCCGCGCGGCGCTCCCTCGCGTGGGGACGAGCCGCGTGGCATCTTTCCGCCGTGAAGAGCCAACTGATTCGGCACGAACGAATTGCGAGATGACGGAGAGAGACGCCGCGGCCCCGCGGCTGACCACGGCGGACCGGATCTACGGCGGGGTCGCGATGGCCGCGGTGCTCCTCGCCCTCTGGTTCCTGGTGCGCGGCGGTCCGGCGGACGGCGCGGCGGCCGCGCGCCCGGCGCGCATCACCATCGCGGATCCGCGCCCAGGCGCAGAGCTGGACCAGCCGGTGACCGTCACCTTCGACGCGCGGACCCCGCTGCGCTCGGACGGCACGGACACCACGTCGAACCGCCACGTCCACGTGGACGTCGGCGGCACCATGCTCATGCCCGGCCCGGCGGACGTGCGGCCGATGCGCGGCACCACGTACCGGTGGACGCTCCCGCGCCTCCCCCCGGGGGCCTCGCGGATCCGCGCCTACTGGTCAGACGCCGCCCATCGCCCCATCCCCGGCGCCACGTCTGACTCGGTGGACGTGCGCATCCGCTGAACGGCATCTTCACGCACGGCCGCGGGCACGCGGAGAGGCCGCGGTGGGTTCCTCCACCAATTGCCGGCCCGGGCGATGGGGCGGTAGACTCACGGGTGAGGACGGATCGTATTCGACTCGATTCAGGATGGACATGAAGAAGCAGGGGATCATTCTGGCGGCCCTGGCGGCGCTCGCCGCGGCGGCGTGCAAGCAGCCGCTGGACATCGGCAGCTTCTCCGTCACCGGCGCGTGGCGGGGCACCACCTACCTGCACGTGGGGGTGGACAGCATCGCCTACACCTTCGCCCTCGACCTGAAGCAGGACCGGTCGAACGTCACCGGCAGCGGCACGATCTCCTCCGGGGCGCAAGCCGTGCCCACCTCCGCCGGCGGCACCTGGGTGTTCCCGAACGTGACCCTGCGGCTCTCCTCTCCCACGTACGCGGACATCCGCTTCAACTCGTCGTTCGCGCGGCAGGTGAGCCGCGACTCGCTGGTGGGGCCGCTGATCGGCTCGGGGTTCACCGGGACCAGCCTCACCCTGGTCCGCCAGGGCCCGTAGGCCGCGCGCGCTTGTTGCAGTCCGTCGGACCGCCTCGTCGTCCGACGTTCAGCCCCCGGTGATGCCATGAACCGAGCCATCGTCCCCTCGATCGCGCCCCTGGCCGCCGCCCTGCTCCTGGGCTCCTGCGGCGACTCCACTCGCGTGCGCGAGGCCGACGCCCGCCCGCCCGCGGCCGCGTCTACCGCGACCGCTGCCGCGCCGCCGACCGCATCCGCCCCGCCCCGCTGCGACGCCGACAACGGCGGGATCACGCTGCCGCCGGGGTTCTGCGCCACGGTCTTCGCGGACGTGAGGGACGGCGGCCCGCGCCACGTCGCCGTCGCGCCCAACGGGGACGTCTTCGTGGCGCTGGAAGGGCGGACCGGCGGCGTGCTGGCGCTCCGCGACACCAACGGCGATGGAAAGGCGGACCAGCAGGAGCGCATCGGCACGCGAACCGGCACCGGGATCGCCATCTCCGGCGGATGGCTGTACTTCGCGCCGAACGACGGAGTGGTGCGGTGGCGGCTGGCACCCGGCCGCCTCGCCCCGGCCGGCGAGCCGCAGACCATCGTCAGCGGCCTCCCCACCGGCGGGCACACCGCCAAGACCATCGCGCTCGACGGCCGCGGCGCGCTGTTCGTGAACCTCGGCTCGCGCACCAACGCCTGCCAGGTCGCCGACCGCCGCGCCGGCTCGCCCGGCGTGGACCCGTGCACGGAGCTGGAGAGCCGCGCCGGGATCTGGCGCTTCGACGCCGCCCGCCCGAACCAGACGCAGGCGGCCGGGCAGCGCTGGGCCACCGGCATCCGCAACGCGGTGGGGATCACCGTCTCCGGCGGGCAGCTCTGGGCCACCCAGCACGGCCGCGACCAGCTCCACGACAACTGGCCCGCGCTCTACGACGACCGGAAGAGCGCCGAGAACCCCGGCGAGGAGCTGCTCGCCGTCAACCGCGGCGACGACTTCGGCTGGCCGTACTGCTTCTACGACGTGGACCAGCACCGCCTGGTGCTGGCGCCCGAGTACGGCGGACGGGGAAGCGAGGTGGGCCGCTGCGCGCAGAAGAAGGCGCCCGTGGTGGTCTTCCCCGGCCACTGGGCGCCCGAGTCGCTGGCGTTCTACGGGGGGACGCAGTTCCCCGCGCGCTACCGCGGCGGCGCCTTCGTGGCCTTCCACGGCTCCTGGAACCGCGCGCCGCTGCCGCAGGAGGGCTTCCGCGTGGTCTTCGTCCCCGCCGCCGGGCGCGGGCTGGGGGCGCGCTACGAGACCTTCGCCGACGGGTTCGCCGGCGCCAACCCGGGCGCGGGGGCCGCGCACCGCCCGATGGGGCTCGCGGTCGCGCCCGACGGCTCGCTCTACGTGACGGACGACACGGGCGGCCGCATCTGGCGCGTGCAGTGGCGCGGCGGGCGCTGAGATGGAGATCGTGGAGCTGCGGACGTCGCGCCGCACGGAGCTGCTGGAGGTGACCGGGCGCGTGCAGGAGGTGGTGGACCGGAGCGGGGTGAGCGGCGGCGTGGTGGTGGTGCAGTCGCTCCACACCACGGCCGCGCTCACCATCAACGAGAACGCCGACCCCGACGTGAAGCACGATCTGCTCGCCAAGCTGGAGACGCTGGTCCCCCACCGCGAGCCCTTCTACCGCCACGACGAGGGGAACAGCGACAGCCACCTGAAGACGAGCTTCTTCGGCCCCTCGCTCACCGTGGTGGTGGACGGGGGCCGCCTGGTGCTCGGCCGCTGGCAGGGGGTGTACCTCTGCGAGTTCGACGGGCCCCGCGAGCGCAGGCTGGCGGTGCAGGTCGTGGCGGCGGGGCGATAGGATGGCCCAGCTCCAGCAGATCGGCTCCATGCTGCGGCTGGTGGCGCGCGGCATCGCCTCGCGCGGCGCCGGCGAGCCGCTCCCCGAGGTGCCGAAGCGCAAGCCGGCGGTGGAGCGCGTCTACCCCGGCGTGGACCCCGCCCTGCACGCACGCTACCTGCGCGCCACCGGGGGCGAGGGCGTGCCCCGGCTGGCCGCGGGGATGCTCTCCCCCGTCTTCCCCGCCGTGTGGGAGACGGCGCAGGCGCTGGAGCTGTTCGCGAGGCTGGACCGGCCGCTCCCCGCCGGCGGACTGGTGCACGCCGAGGGCGAGCTGGTGAGCCTGCGCCCCATCGAGGTGGACGACCACGTGCGCTGCCGGGTGGAGCTGGAGCGGGCGGAGCGGGTGCGGAAGGGGATCCGGCTGACGCTGACGGCGCGGAGCTGGACGGGCGCGGGGCAGCTCTGCACCCAGAGCACCTCCGTGTTCCTGGCCCGCACCCGCCGCCCCGACCAGGCGGCCGGCGAGCACGTCCCCCGCCCCACCGCGCGCGACGAGGGCGACCCGCGCGGCGAGCCCCCCGAGCGGTGGGACGAGGTGGCGCGGTGGCGCCTGGGTGGGGGCGCCGGCCGCCGCTACGCCGCCGTGTCGGGCGACTGGAACCCCATCCACCTGTGGAGCTGGACGGCACGCCCCTTCGGCTTCCGCCGCCCGATCCTGCACGGCTTCTGCACCGAGGCGATGGTGGCGCACGCCCTGATCGAGCGCCGGCTGGGCGGCGACCCGGCGGCGCTGCGGCGGCTGCGCATCGCCTTCCGCGCGCCCCTCCCGCTCCCTGCCACCGTGCACCTCCTCACCGGCGAGGGGATCGGGAGCCGGTGGTTCCGGGTCGCGGACGAAGCCGGGGAGACGGTGTTCGCCGAGGGGACCTGGGCCGGCGGCGAGAACGCGTCGCGGCCGAGGCTTTCGATCGTCCGATAGTCACCTACGGCCGTTTCACACAGAGACGCAGAGGAACCGAGAGAACTGCTTTTTGACGTTCTCTCGGTTCCTCTGCGTCTCTGCGTGAACGTTCTGTTCAGATGCCGTGCTCGCGATACAACGCGAGGCGCAGCTCCGCCCGGTCGCCGAAGCGCTGCGCGGGCCATGCCTCGGCATAGGTCGCCACGGCCATCGCGATCTGGCGCTTGACCTCGCGCCAGGGGGCGCGCCCGCGCCGCACCTCGGCGATCCACCAGCCCGGGACCAGGTCCGCGAGCGCGAAGAGGTCGGCGGCGCGTTCGGCGCCGGACATGTAGCCCTCGTCGGCAAGGAACACGGCCCCGTCCACGTCGCCGTTCAGCACGTGCCCCAGCTCGTGCCGCAGCGCGAAGAAGCGGTCGGTCTGCTCGGCGGCGCGGTTGATCAGCACCGGGTATACGCCCCCGCAGCGCGGCAGCACCATCGCCATCGTGTCGGAGCGGAAGGGGAAGACCTCCACGTGGCACCCCGCCGCCGCCAGCAGCTCGCCCACCTGGTCCGTCCGCACCGGCGCCACGGGGCCGGCGTAGCTCTCCACCACCTCCCGCGCGCTCCCCACCAGCCGCCGTACGGCCGCGAGCACGCCCTCGTCGTCGTCAGAGCTGGCCATTCTCCACCTTCTCCCTGAGCACGTACCACCAGGCCGGAAGCACGCCGCGGGCGGTGAGCATCCGCCGCAGCCCCTCCAGCGCGTCGAGCTTCCGCAGCCGCTCCTGCCCCGCGGGGGCGATCCCCTCCACGAAGCGGGCGACCGTGTCGAGCGACGCGAACACGTCGCCCGCCTCCGCCGTTCCCGAGACCCCGGCCGTGGCGGGCTCCGCCGCTTCGTCGCGCCCGCTGCGGATCCACTCCGCGCTCGCGCCGCACGCCTCGGCGATGCGCTCCATCGTGTAGGCGTGCGGCACCGATCCGCCCGTCTCCCACCGCGCGATGGACCCCGAGTGCACCCCGACCCGGGACGCGAGCTCCTCGCGGTCCAGCCCCGCCCGCTCCCGCACGACGCGGATGCGGTGTCCAATCGCCCGCCGATCGTCTCTCGTCATGTCACCCGAAGATGGGCCGAAGAAACCGTTGACCGCGCCGGGCGCGGTGTGTAGATTGTGGTAAGTGTTAGCAGCGGATGCGTACTGTGTCAAACAAAAGCGCCACGCGAACCAGGAGGAACCCGTGCTCGCCAGCCCAGCCGCCCCCGTCTCTCCAGAGCACCCGCGCGTGCGGCGCGTGGTGCGCCGGCCCGCCGCCGCCGTTCCGCCGGCCGCACCTCCCCCGCCCGACCCGGAGCTGCTGCTGCGCCCGGCCGCGGCCTGCCCGCGCTGCGGCGCGCGCCCCGCCATGCGCGTCACGGCGGCCCTGGTGCACGCCCTCCGCGACCGGCCCGCACACGAGCGCGTGGCCACGTACCAGTGCCAGCGCCGGGGCTGTGGCGCCGTGTACGACCTCACCGCCGACGCATACCTGCGCGCGGCATGAGCCCGAACACACACCGAATATAGTCGCACCGGGCATGCCAGGAAAGGGCGTGAATCACCCTCGCGTGCCCGGCTGGCGGCCCCGGTCGCGCGCGGTACCCGAGGGCAACTCGATCCGCTCGCCCCGACATCGTCAACCGACTCGATCAAGGCAGGGTGCTACCGGGACTGCGTCGGACGGCATCTAAATCGACGAAGAGCCTGTTTTATCTAGAACTCGCCGATCATCCCGATCTCGGTCTTGAGCTCGTAACCCAGCTCGCGCTGGACGGTCGTCTGCGCGAGGCCGATCAGCTCGCGGATGTCGCTGGCCCTGGCGCCACCGAGGTTCACCATGATGTTGGCGTGGCGGTGGAAGATCTGCGCGCGGCCGCTGGGGTGCACGTAGCCCTTCAGCCCGCACTGGTCGACCAGCCGCCCCGCGCCCACACCCTCGATCTTCTGGAAGATCGAGCCGGCGCTGGGGTACAGCCACAGGTCGGGGTGGCGGTCGTCGCGCCACTGCAGGTTCTCGCGGATCACCTCGCGCAGCTCGTGCTCGTCCGCGGGGTCCAGGCGAAAGGTGACGTCGAGCACCACGTCGCGGCGCACGTGCAGCACGCTGAAGTCGTAGCCGAACTGGAAGTAGTCCCGGTCGACCGTGCGCACCTCCCCTTCCTCCGAGAGGATGGTCGCGCCCTCTACCACCTCCTCGATGAGCATCGTCCGCTCGCGCTCCGGCGCCGGCGAGAGGAAGTGCAGGTTCTGCCACACCGCCCCACCCACCGTGCTGGGGATCCCCACGTAGTGGTGCAGCCCTCCCAGGCCGCGCGAGACGGTGGCGTGGATCAGGTCGATGAAGACCTCGGCGCCCGACCCCGCCCGCACCCGCACCTCGTCCAGGAGCTCGATGCCGCGCACCTCGTTGCGGATCACCAGGCCGCGGAAGCCGCCGTCGCCCACCAGGATGTTGGCGCCCAGGCCGAGGAGGAAGAACGGCACCTCCAGCTCGCGCGCCGCCGTGACCGCCTCCGCCAGCTCGTCGGGGGTGCGCGCGCGGTAGAGGAGGTCGGCCGGGCCGCCGATCTTGAAGGTGGTATACGGCGCGAGCACCACCTCGCGCTCCAGCCGCGCCGGGTCCAGCCGCGCCGCCAGCTCGTCCGCGGCGGCTGCGATCGTGTTCGCCTGGGGCATTCTCTCTCGTGTGGACGGGTCGGGGCGAGGACGCCCCCATGCTACGGGACGCGAGCCGGTTCGCAAGGCCGGTGCCTCACAAGGGATAGTGCCAAGTGCCAAGTGCCAGGTGCCAGGTGCCAAGTGCTGAGCCTTGCAGCCGGCCGCGCCGTGCCGCATCCTTCGCGCTCGCCCGCATCTCGCTTCCGGCCCCGACAACCCCACGTGACCGCTATCCCCGACGCGATCCTGGTCTTCGTGCGCGCGCCCGAGGCGGGGCGGGTGAAGACACGCCTGGCCGCGGAGATCGGTGCGGACGCCGCGCTGCGCGTCTACCGCCGCCTCGCGGAGCATGCCGTCGCGGAGGCGCGGGCGCTCGGGCCGGAGGTCGCCCTTCGCATTCATTTCACGCCGGCAGAGGGGGGTGACCTCGTGCGTTCGTGGCTTGGCGCGGACGCGGCGAACCTGCCGCAGGAGGATGGAGACCTCGGCGCGCGGATGCGGGCGGCGTTCGAGGCGGCCTTCGCGGCGGGGCATCCGCGCGTCCTCATCATCGGCTCCGACCTCCCCGGCCTCTCCGCCGAGGTGCTGCGGCGCGCGCTGCGGCTGCTCGATTCGCACCGGGCCGCCATCGGGCCGGCGGCGGACGGGGGATACTACCTGCTGGCGCTTCGGAGGATGGTGGAGGGCCTGTTCGACGGGATCGCGTGGAGCACGGACCGGGTGCTCGACGCGACGCTCGCGCGGCTCGCCGCCGCCGGGTGCGCGCCGGCGATGCTGGAGCCGCTGCGCGACGTGGACGAGGCCGCCGACCTCCCGCCGGGGTGGCGCGAATGGGCCCGCGGCGAGGTGGAGGCGGCCGTATGATCTGGTTGCAGACGCTGCTCGACGCGTTCGGGATGAGCACCGTGGAATGGGTGGCGGTCGCGTTCGGCATCGTGAGCGTGTACCTGAGCGTCCGCGAGAACATCTGGAGCTGGCCGACGGCGATCGTGAACGTCTCGCTGTACGTCTACATCTTCCTGCACGCCAGGCTGTATGCCGACATGGGGCTGCAGGTGTTCTACATCTGCATCTCCTTCTACGGCTGGTGGAACTGGCTGTACGGCGGCGAGAACCGCGGCGAGCTCCATGTCACCCGTCTCCCGCGGCGGTGGGCGCTGGTGCTGCCGTTCGTCTTCGTCATCGGCGCCGCGGCGCTCGGCACCTTCCTGCGCTACGCGACGGACGCGGCGCTCCCCTACGCCGACGCGTCGCTCGCCACGGCCAGCCTGATCGCGCAGTACCTGATGACGAAGAAGGTGCTGGAGAACTGGGCGATCTGGGTGGCGGCGGACGTGGGCTACATCGCGATGTACATCTACAAGGGCCTCTATCCCACCACCTTCCTGTACGCCGTGTTCCTGGTGCTGGCGGTGATGGGCTACGTCCAGTGGAAGCGGGCGCTGTCACGGCAGATCTCGCACGGAGACGACGGAATCCGCGGCGGAGCCGCCGTTGACTCCGTCGACCCCGTGTGAGACCCGCCCGTTACTGGCGGCAGGGAGCCCTGAGATCGGGCTTCGGGTGATCGACCACCAGCCGCTGCGGCCGATTGGCGACCTCGACCGCGATGTCGCGCACGAACTCGGCGATGTGGGCCATGTGGTCGTACCAGATGTACTGCGGCTCGTCGCCCACCTGGTGGTAGTCCACGTGGTAGCCGGCGGAGAAGTAGGTGATGGGGATGCCGTAGCGTGCGTACATGTAGTGGTCGCTCCGGCAGTAGCGGTTCGCAGGGTGCCCCGCCGCGTCGAAGCTGTAGTCCACCTGCATCGGGCTGGGGCGCGCGGCGTTCAGGCTGTCGATCAGCACGCCGAGCTGCGTCGCGAGCCGCCGGGAGCCGATCATCTGGATGGCGTACGGATCGCCGCCGCGCACGTCCTCGGGGCGGCCGCGGCCCACCATGTCCATGTTCAGGTCGGCGACGATGCTGTCCCGCGAGACGGTGGGGTGGTCGGTGAACCACTCGGAGCCGTACAGCCCCTTCTCCTCCGCGGTGTGCGACATGAACAGGATCGACCGGCGCGGGTGCGGCCGCGACGCCAGGTGCTCGGCGATCTCGAGGAGCGTCACGGTGCCGCTCCCGTCGTCGTCCGCGCCGTTCAGCACCGAGTCCATGCGCACGCCGCCGTGGGCGCGGCGCAGCGAGTCGCGTAGCGCGCCGATGCGGGCCTGCTGCCCGTTGCTGGGCGGATCGGGGTCGTCGTTGGCGCCGGCGGGGCGCATCACGCGGTTGAAGGCGCGCACCGAGTCGTGGTCCACCGGCTGCGTCATCCCCACGTGGTCGTTGTGGGCGCTGACCACCACGTACTGCCCGCGCAGCGCCGGGTCGCTCCCGCGCAGCACGCCGATCACGTTGCGCGCGGGCGCCTCGGTCGGCCGCTCGCCGAACTCGAAGGCCCCGGTGACGGTGCGCCCCGCCGCACCCACCGCCATCGTCGCGGGGTCGGCGCCCAGCACCCGGCGCGCGGCCGCCGCGCTCAGTAACATTCCCGGCGCGCCGGCCGGCGGAGGCGTCGGCCCCCGCGCCGCGATCGCGGTCTGCGGCTCCAGCAAGTACGCCAGCAGCCCCGCGGGCGAGGCCTCCAGCGCGACCACGGCCACGCCGGCGGCCTCTGGGTACCAGCGCATCGCGGGATTCCCCCAGAAGCGGTAGTCCGCCGCGCCGCCCTGCCCCAGTGGCGGGAGGATCACCACCAGCTTCCCGCGCGCCTGCTCCGGCGCCAGCATCTCGCCGCCCACGCGGCCGCCGAACACCGCCTGAACGCCCTGTGCCGCGCTCAGCCGGGACCCGAAGCGGATGGCGGTCCCCACCGCCGGGAACGGCACCCAGTCGGTGCGCAGCGTCAGCGCGGCGCCGTCCGCGGAGAGGACGGCGCCGGGGAGGATGCCCTTCTCCACCAGCGGCACGGTCTGGAAGAAGGTGCCGTTCTCCCCCGCCGGCTCCAGCCCGATGCGGCGGAACTGGGCGGCGACGTAGTCCGTCCCCTTCACGTTCCCGCGCTTCCCCGCCTCGCGTCCCATCATCGAGTCGTCGGCGAGGATGTAGAGGTGCGTCATCAGGTCGGCGGGCGTGATCGCCGGCGTGGTGGGCTGGGGCGCGTGCGTGCGCGGCAGCTCCTGCGCCGCGGCGGGGGATGCCAACACAGCCAGCGCGAGCGCGATGGATCGGGATCGGGTCACGGAACCGCTCCAGGGGCGAGTCTGCGATAAACGCTTGTGGGCCGCTGAAGATATCGACTGCAACGGCAACAGCAATCTCACGCGGAGACGCAGCGCCGCGGAGGAGAGACGCTGCCTTCCTGCGTCTTCCTCCGCGGCTCCGCGGCGCTGCGTGAGACGTGGTTTACGAGGCCGGGGATTTCGGTTTCGCCCGGGACGAGCTCTTCGCCCGGCTTGCGGAGGCGGTGCGGGAGCGCGTCCTCGGCCGCGTCTCCAGGCGGACCTCGGCGTCGAGCACCAGCGCGTCGGCGGTGGCGGGAGTCGCCTTCGCGGAGCCGGTCGCCGCCTCCAGCAGCTCCACGGCGGTGCGGTTGGCGGCGCGCTCCACCAGCACCTTCGCGTCGGCCAGCAGCGCCTCCATCCGCGCCAGGATGTCGCGCAGCTCCCCAGCCTCGCCCGGCGTGAGCTGCGGCATCTCCGCCGCGTCCGTGGTCTCGTGGAAGACCAGGACGTCCACCAGCCCCATGGTCGCGATCTTCGCCAGCGTGCCGTACTCCGGCTGCGACTGGCCCTTCTCCCAGCGCGACACCGCCGCCCCGTTCTCCACGCCCAGCGCCTCCGCGAACTCGGCCTGGCTCATCCCCAGCCGGTTCCGGATTCCGCGGATGGTCTGCCCCATCAGCCGCCGGGGCATCAGCCGGATCTGCATCGCTTCGCTCCATTCCAGGGAACGCCCGCACCATCTCGGTTTCGGGCGTCCTGGAATGCAAGTGCGGGGCCGGTGGATGGCGGCGATCAGCGCCCCGCCTCGCTCTCGGCCAGCAGCCGCTCGGCCTCCTCGTCCGTGAGCCCCTCCAGCCATTCCAGCAGGTCCGCGTCGGGGTCGGGCGCCTCGCCCAGCCGCTCGTCCACCAGCGCGGCCATCCCCCGCACCGTGGGCTGATCGAAGATCACGCCGACCGGCAGCTCCACCCCCAGCCGCGCCGCGACGCGGGAGAGGATGCGCGTCGCCTTCAGCGAGTGGCCGCCCAGGTCGAAGAAGTCGTCGGTCGCGCCGACGCGGCCGAGCCCCAGCACCTCGCTCCACACGGCCGCCACGGCCTCCTCCGTCTCCGTCGCCGGGGCGGCCCAGCCGGCGTCGTCCGCCGCGGCGGGGGCGGCGGCCTCGGGGAGCGCGTGCCGGTCCACCTTTCCCATCGGCCCCTTCGGCAGCGCGTCCATGGACACGAAGACGGAAGGGACCATCCACGCGGGGAGGAAGGTGGCCAGGTGCTCGCGCAGCTCCGCCGTCGCCAGCGCCCCTCCGTGCACGGGGGCGACGAACGCCACCAGGTGGCGCCCGCCCGCGCCGTCCGGCCGCGCCACGACGGCCGCCTCGGCCACGGCGGGGTGGCCGCGCAGCGCGGTCTCGATCTCCCCCGGCTCCACCCGGAAGCCGCGCACCTTCACCTGGTCGTCCACGCGGCCCAGGAACTCCAGCGTCCCGCGGTGCCAGCGCACCCGGTCGCCGGTGCGGTACATCAGCTCCCCCGGCATGGGCGCGTAGGGGTCGGGGACGAAGCGCTCGGCGGTGAGCCCCGGGCGGCCGTGGTAGCCGCGCGCGAGGCCGTCTCCCGCCACGTGCAGCTCGCCCGCGACGCCGTCGGGCACGGGGCGCAGGGCGCGGTCCAGCACGTAGACGCGGGTATTCGGGACCGCCCTGCCGATGGGGATCGAGGCGGGCGTCCCGGGGGTGCGTTCCGCCTCGTGCCAGGTTGCGTAGGTGGTGATCTCGCTGGGGCCGTAGAAGTTGAGCACCCGCGTCCCCGGGCAGGCCTCCAGCACCCGCGCGAAGGCGGCGGGGTCGGCGGCCTCGCCGCCGGTGAGCACGTCGCGCAGCGGGGCCAGCGTCTCCGGCGCCTCGTGCGCCACCTGGTTGAAGACCGCGGGGGTGAGGAAGATCGAGTCGAGCCGCCGCTCGCGGACCACCCGCTCCAGCCGGCGGGTGGACACCAGGTCGTCGCGGTCGATCACCACCAGGGTGGCGCCGTTCAGCAGCGGCGCCCAGATCTCCCAGGTGGAGGCGTCGAACGACGCGGTCGAGCTCTGGCCGCTGCGGTCGCCGGGGCGAAGCTGCAGGTAGGTGGAGCCGCGCGCCAGGCGCACCACCCCGCGGTGGGTGATCAGCGTCCCCTTCGGCCTCCCGGTGGAGCCGGAGGTGTAGACCAGGTACGCGAGCGAGCCGCCGCCCAGCTCCGGCCACGGCCCCCCGTCGGCCGCGGGGAGCGCGGCGAGCGACGCCACCGGCAGCCCGCACCCCGCGAGCGGCGCGGGGACGGCGTCGCGCACCAGCAGCGCGCGCGCCCCGGAGTCGCGCAGCATGAAGCCCAGGCGCTCCGCCGGGTAGCCGGGGTCGAGCGCCACGTAGGCGGCGCCCGCCTTCAGCACGCCCAGGAGCGAGGCGATCAGCTCCGGCGAGCGCTCCATCGCCACGCCCACCCGGTCCTCCGCGCCCACCCCCAGCGCCCGCAGCCGCAGGGCGATACGGGCGGCGAGCGCGTCCAGCTCGGCGTAGGTCACGGCGCGGTCGCCGTGCTCCACCGCGGGCGCGTCCGGGTAGAGCCGCGCCTGCTCGGCGAACAGCGCGTGGAGGGTGGCGTCGCGCGGATACGGGGTGGCGCCGCCGGCGCGGGCGAGCGCCGCGCGCTCCTCGTCGGCCTGGAGGAGGGGGAGACGCGAGACGCGCGCGGCGGGGTCCGCGAGCCCCGAGGCCAGGAGCGCCTCGAAGTGGCCGATCATCCGCCGCACCGTGGGCGCGTCGAACAGGTCCTCGGCGAACTCCCAGATCATCACCACCTCGTCGCCCGCGTGCTGGTGGGCGCGGGGGATCACGATCACGTTCAGGTCGAACTTGGCCGACTCGTTCCCCAGCCCCTCCTCCACCTCCAGCTTCGCCTCGCCCAGCACCAGCTCAGGGTAGGGCGCGTGGTGGAAGTTGAAGGCCACCTGGAAGACGGGGAGGTGCCCGCGCGAGCGCACGGGATCCACCGCCGCCACGATCTCGGCGAAGGGGACGTCCTGGTGCTGGTACGTCTCCACCGCCGCGGTGCGCACGCGCTCCACCAGCTCCTCGAAGCTCGGATCGGCGGAGAGGTCGGCGCGGATGGGAATGGTGTTCACCACCATGCCGATCAGGTCCTCGCTCTCCCGCAGCCGCCGCCCCGCCACCCCGCTGCCCACGCAGAAGTCCGTCTCGCCGGTGTAGCGGTGCATCAGCGCCTCGAAGGCGGCGAACAGCGTCATGAACAGGGTGACGCCGCGGCGCCGGCTGAACGCGTCGGCCGCCGCGAACACGGGGGCGGAGAGGCTCACCCGGTGCGCGCTCCCGCGGAAGCTCATCTCCGCCGGGCGCGGCCGGTCCGCCGGGAGCTCCAGCATGGGCGGCACCCCCTCCAGCCGCCGCGTCCACCACGCCAGGTGCTCGCGCGCCTCGGGGCTCTGCACCCACTCCCGCTGCCACGCCGCGAAGTCGCCGAACTGCACCGCCGGCTCGGGGAGCGCGTGCGCCTCGCCGCGCGCGAAGGCGGGGTAGATGGCGGTGAGCTCGCGCAGGAACACCGCGAAGCTCCACCCGTCGTGCACCAGGTGCTGCTCCACCGCCACGAACACGTGGTCGTCGTCGCCCAGGCGGAAGAGCGACCAGCGCACCAGCGGCAGCCGCTTCAGGTCGAAGGGCGCGCGGAACTCCGCGGTGAGCAGCGCGTCCAGCCGCGCCGCGCGCGCCGTCTCCGGCACCTCGCGCAGGTCGTGGACCGGGAGACGCACGGCCCACGGCGCGTGCACCACCTGCGCGGGCGCGCCCTCGACCGCGGGGAAGGTGGTGCGGAAGATCTCGTGGCGCCGGACGATCTCGGAGAGCGTGCGCTCCAGCGCCCCGGCGTCCAGCGCGCCGCGCACGCGCACCGTCGCCTGGAAGTTGTAGGAGCGCATGTCCGGCTTCAGGTGCTGGAAGAACCAGACGCTCTCCTGCGGATACGAGAGCGGCAGCGGCCGGTCGCGCGGGGCGCGGGGGATGCGCGCCGACGCGTCCACCGGCGAGGCCGCGTCCGCGAGCTGGCGGGCGAGCTCCTCCACCGTGGGCATGGCGAAGATGGTCCCCAGCGGCACCTCGGCATGCATCGTCTGGCGGACGCGGGCCACGATCTGCGTCGCCAGCAGCGAGTGGCCGCCCAGGGTGAAGAAGTCGTCGCGCACGCCCACCCGCTCCACCCCCAGCACCTCGCTCCAGATCAGCGCCAGCGCCGCCTCTTCCGGCGTGCGCGGGGCGACGTACTCGCCGGCGCCCTCGCGGTCGGCCTTCGGCTCCGGGAGCGCGAGCCGGTCGACCTTGCCGTTGGGCGTGTGCGGGAGCGCGGGGAGGAAGGAGAAGGCGTCGGGCACCATGTACTCCGGGAGGTGCGCGCGCACGTGCTCCCGCAGCTCCGCCGCGGAGGGCTCCGTCCCCTCGCCGACCACGTAGGCCGTCAGGCGCTTCTCGCCGCGGTCCTCCCAGGCGGCGACGGCGGCCTCGCGCACCGCGGGGTGCGCGGCCAGCACCGTCTCGATCTCCCCCGGCTCCACGCGGTAGCCGCGCACCTTCACCTGGTGGTCCATCCGCCCCAGGCAGTGCAGGTCGCCGTCGGGGAGCACCCGGCCCAGGTCGCCGGTGCGGTACATCCGCGCGCCGGGCGCGCCCAGCGGGTCGGGGCGATAGCGTTCCGCCGTCATCCCCGCCGCGCCCACGTAGCCGCGCGACACGCCGGCGCCGGCCATCCACACCTCGCCCGTCTCGCCGTCCGCCACCGGGCGGAGCGCCATGTCGAGCACGCGCGCCGTGGTGCCACGCACCGCCCGCCCCACGCTCATCGCGGCCGAGCGCCCCTTCTCCACCTCCTTGCAGGTGGAGTAGGTGGTGTCTTCGGTGGGACCGTACAGGTTCAGCACGCGGTCCACGTGGCCCAGCGCGTACAGCCGCTGCGCCAGCTCGTTGCGCAGCGGCTCCCCGCCCAGAGCCAGCGTCCGCACGGAGGGGGGGATGGCGCCCATGCGCAGCAGCTCGGCCGCCGCGCTGGGGACCATCGCCACGGTGGATACGGGCTCGCCCAGCGACGCGAGCGAGAGCGCGTTCTCCACCAGCACCAGCGTGCCCCCCCAGCAGAGGGTGCCGAAGATCTCCGCGATGGAGACGTCGAAGCAGACGGAGGTGGAGGCGAGCACCGACCTCCGCTCTTCGTCCGAGACGGCGTCGCGCAGCCAGGCGAGGACGGCGGCGGTGCTGCGGTGCTCGATCTGCACCCCCTTCGGCCGCCCGGTGGAGCCCGAGGTGTAGATGACGTACGCCAGGTTGGCCGCGTCCACCGCCACCCCCGGCGCCTCCGCCGGCCGCGACGCGATCTCCGCCGCGTCCGCGTCCACGCGCACCATCGCCCCGGCGAAGTGCGGGACGCGCCCGGCGAGCGCCGCCGTGGCGACCAGCAGCGGCACGCGCATGTTGCCGAGCATGTACTCCACCCGCTCCGCCGGATAAGCAGGGTCCAGCGGCAGGTACGCCGCGCCTGCCTTGAGCACCGCGAGCAGGGTGACGATGAGCTCCGGCGTGCGCGGCAGGAAGACGCCGACCGGCACCTCGGGCCCCGCGCCCAGCGCGCGCAGGTGGTGCGCGAGGCGGTTGGCGCGCGCGTCGAGCTCGGCGTA
>DASYJZ010000227.1:0-2770 GCA_035995965.1 Longimicrobium sp.
CCGCCGGGCGCCGCCGCGGAATCGGGCCCGGTCCGGCGCGGCGCGGGCGCCACCGCCGGGCTCGACGCCAGCGGACGCAGCGCCGCGTCGAACACCGTCACGTGCAGGTCGCCGAAGCGAAAGTCCTTCACCGCCGCGCGCGCCGCCGCCGGGATCTCGCCCATCTCCTCGCGCTCGGCGCGCAGCACGCCCACGAAGGCCCCGGCGCTGGCTCGCAGGTACTCGTCGGTGCGGTGCAGCGTGGAGCGCTCGGTGTAGACGTACGCCACCAGCGCGAAGCCGATCAGCAGCACGCCCAGCGTGGCGGCGTGCCAGAGCGCCAGCCGCGCGCGGACCGACTCAAGCATCGTCGGCGGCGGCCAGGCGGTAGCCGGCGCCGCGCCGGGTGTGGATGAGCGACGGCGCGCCCCCCGCGTCGACCTTCTTGCGCAGCCGGTTGACGTGCACCTCGATGGCGTTCGAGAGCGGGTCGTGGTTGTCGTCCCACACGTGCGCGGTGAGGTCGGCGCGGCTGACCACGCGGCCGGCGTTGCGGGCCAGGTACTCCAGCAGCGCGTACTCCTTGGGGGTGAGGGGAAGCGCCCGCCCGCCGCGCCGGGCCGCCTGCGCGCGCGTGTCCACCACCAGGTCCGCCACGGCGATGGTGCTCGGCAGCAGCCGTGGCGCGCGCCGCAGCAGGGCGCGCAGGCGCGCCAGCAGCTCGTCGAAGTCGAAGGGCTTGGTCAGGTAGTCGTCGCCGCCGGCGTCGAGCCCGGCGACCTTGTCGGCCACGGCGTCGCGGGCGGTGAGCAACAGGATGGGGAAGGCGAGCCCGCGCGCCCGCACCTCGCGGCAGACGGAGAGCCCGTCGCGCCGCGGCATCATCACGTCCACGATGGCGGCGTCGTACTCGTTGACGGCGGCCAGGTACACGGCGCGGTCGCCGTCCTGCACCCAGTCCACCGCGTACGACTTCTCGCGCAGCCCCCGGGCCAGCATCTCGCCCAGCCGGGGGTCGTCTTCCGCCAGCAGCACCCGCATGCGCCCTCCTTTTCGCGATCCGCACCCACGGCCACGTCCCCGCCGGCAGGAATGGTACGTGCGACCGCCGGAGAAGTTCACCCCGCCGGCTCTGCGTCTCTGCATGAGGCGCTTTTTGCACGCAGAACCGGCCCTGAGCCCTTAACGATCCACTAATGGTGGCGGATGCCGCCGTTATGGTCGCGTAAGGTGGGGCGGGTAGTTTCCAAGCCGGAGGGGCACTCGCCCCCCCTTTGAATCACGCACTCGCAGGGAGGCATCAATGAAGCACCTGGCAACCCTCGCCGCCGCGGCGATCCTCTCGGTCGCCGCCGCATCGGGCGCCGCCGCGCAGCACCGCCCGGCCCACGAGACGCAGGCGCAGCTCCAGCGGCAGGCCCGCGTCACCGAGGCGCAGGCACGCGCCACCGCCCTGGCGACCGTCCCGCGCGGGCAGGTCAAGTCGGGCGAGCTGGAGCGCGAGCACGGGCAGCTGATCTACTCGTTCGACATCTCGGTGCCGGGGCGCAGCGGCATCGAAGAGGTGCAGGTGAACGCCGTCAACGGGCGGATCGTGTCGCACGTGCACGAGACGCCGGCGGCCGAGCGCGGCGAGGCGCGGGCGGAGCATCGCGAGCACGCGCCGGCGGCGCACCCCAAGCCGTAAGCCGTAGCTGACCCCGCGGACGCGCGGTCCGCGGGGGTCCTGACGAGCCCGTCCCCGGAGGAACAGCTCTCCGGGGGCGGGCTCGCGCCGTTCCTCCACGCGGCCGCAGGCGGGGTGCGCGCGGAACGGTCCGTATCCTGCCATGCGGCGCGGCATGCACCACGCTCGACGGCGCTCCTGCTCCCGCGGGGCCATCGCAGCACGAACGTCCACATCGGATGAGGTGAGGAGATGCGCGTCAGACGGATGGTGGCCGCCGGGGCCGCCGCGGCCCTGCTCGGCGGTGGCGTGCCCGCGCACGCACAGGCGCAGGCGGCGGCCGACAGCTCGAAGAGGGCCCCGCTCTTCGAGGGGAGCGACCTGTACTGGGCGGCGGGGTTCGCGGCGGCAACGGTGGCCGTGGCGCCGCTCGACCGGCAGCTCGCCCGCACGCTGCAGCGCCCTGCGGTCCAGGCCAACCGCATCCTGTCCAAAGGCTCCGTCGGCGCGCGGCTGCTGGGCTCGCCGGGGGCGGAGATCCTGGGCGGGTTGGTGTACGGCGCGGGGCGGCTATCGGGGAACCGGGGGATGGCGACGGTGGGGCTGCACACGGCCGAGGCGGTGTTCATCGGCGACATGATCAGCGGCGGGATCAAGATGGCCGCCGGGCGCAGGCGCCCGTACCTGTCGCCCGACAACCCGTACGACTTCCGGCTGTTCCGCGGCATCAAGGGCGACTCGGTGCGCTCCTTCCCCTCCGGGCACACCACCTCCGCGTTCGCCGCCGCGGCCGCGGCGACGGCGGAGACGGCTTACCGGTGGAAGGCCGGCAAGCCGTTCGTGGCCCCGGTGCTCTACGGCGCGGCCGGCATCGTGGGGCTGTCGCGGATGTACAACAACGCGCACTGGGCGAGCGACGTGGCCGTGGGCGCGGCGATCGGCAGCTTCGTGGGGTGGAAGGTGACGCGCTACGCCCACGACCATCCCACCAACTCCGTCGACAACTTCTTCCTCGGCCGCCCGAAGGCCACGAGCGGCACCGCGGCGAACGCATCCCGCTCTCCGGCGCGCTCCCGCTCGCGCACGCTGTTCGGCGGCGGCATCCCGATCAGCTTCTCGATCCCG
>DASYJZ010000228.1:0-5922 GCA_035995965.1 Longimicrobium sp.
CCGAACGTGACAGCGCGAAGAGCCGCCGGCGCTCGGCGAGGCTCGCTGCCGGATCGGGATCGGGGTCAAGGAACACGTGGGCGTGGTTGAACGCCGCCAGCAGCCGAATGTGGGGCGAGAGCAGCATCCCGTTGCCGAACACGTCGCCGCTCATGTCGCCGACGCCGGCCACGGTGAAGGGCTGCGTCTGGATGTCGGTGCCCATCTCGCGGAAGTGCCGCTTCACGCACTCCCAGGCGCCGCGCGCGGTGATCCCCTCCTTCTTGTGGTCGTACCCCTGGCTGCCGCCGCTGGCGAAGGCGTCGTCGAGCCAGAAGCCGTACTCGGCCGCCACCGCGTTGGCGGTGTCGGAGAGGTGCGCCGTCCCCTTGTCCGCCGCCACGACCAGGTACGGGTCGTCGCCGTCGTGGCGGACGACGGACGGCGGCGGCACCACCTTCCCGTCCACCAGGTTGTCGGTCAGGTCCAGCAGTCCGCGCATCAGCGTCATGTACTGCTGCCGCGCCTCTTCCATCTGCGTGTCGCGGTCGGCGTGCTGCCGCTTGGTGATGAAGCCGCCCTTGGAGCCGCTGGGGACGATCACCGCGTTCTTCACCACCTGGGTGAGCACCAGCCCCAGCACCTCGGTGCGGAAGTCGTCCGGCCGGTCGCTCCAGCGGATGCCGCCGCGGGAGACCGGGGCGGCGCGCAGGTGCACCCCCTCCATCCGCGCGCTGTGGACGTAGATCTCGTACAGCAGCCGCGTCCGCTTGAGCTCGTCCACGTCGGCCGAGCGCACCTTGATGGAGACGTACGGCACCCCGCCGGAGCGGAACGACGGGTCCGCGCCGCCGTGGCGGAAGTAGCTGGTGCGCATGGTGGCCTCGACCAGCCCCATCAGCCGGCGCAGCGCGCGGTCGTCGGCCAGGCTGGCGACCGCCTCGAGCTCGGCGCCGAGCGCGTCGCGGATCTCCTGCAGCCGGGCCCTGGTGGCGCGGACCTCGGGCGAGAGGCGGGCGTGGAAGAGCTCCACCAGCAGCCGCGGCACCCGCGGGTGCGCCAGCAGCGCCCGCACCGGCGAAAGCCGCGAGGGCACCGCGCCGATCTGCGAGGCGTAGTTGCCGTAGGTACGCAGCACGTCCACCTCGCGCCAGCGCAGCCCCGCGGCCAGGGTGAGCGCGGCGTAGGGGTCCTTCTGCGCGTCGCCGGCGCGCGAGGCCAGCAGGCTCTCGGCCAGCGCCGGGTAGAGCTCGGGCGCGATCGTCTCCCCGCCGCGTCCCTGCACGTGGAAGGAGTAGACCATCAGGTGCGGGAGCGACTCCCCGGCCGCGAGCTCGAAGGTGTCGACCTCCAGCACGCGCACGCCGTGGTCCTCCAGGATCGGCATGAAGTCCGAGAGCACCAGCCGCTCGCCGGCCAGGTACAGCCGCAACACCGTCGCGCCCGCCGCCACCACCTCGTCCTCCACCGGCGGGCGCAGCAGCAGCGACACGGTGCCGCCGGCGGCGAGCATCTCCTGCATCCGCGTGACGTCGTGCAGCGCCGCCTCGGGGGTGTTGGCCGCGCGGTAGTCCTCGCCGAACGCCTCGCCGTAGGCGCGCGCCAGCCGGCGCGCCTCCACGCCGTCGCCGGCGGCGGCCAAGCGCTCCTCCAGCAGGTCGTTCCACGAGCGCACCAGCCGCCCGATCGCCTCCTCCAGCTCGCGCTCGGCCGCGGCGAGGTCGTCCGGGACGGCGGGGACGCGGCCGTCCCGGGCGCCCAGGTAGAAGTGGATGCGCGCCTGGTCGGCGCCGCCCATGGCCAGCTCGTAGCTGCGCACCTCGCCGCCCAGCCGCTCGGCCAGGAGATCGGCGATGTCGCGGCGGATCTGCGGGCTGAAGCGGCCCGGCGGCAGGATCACCATCGCCGCCACCTCGCCGCGCAGCGGGTCGGGGCGCAGCACCACGCGCACGTCGCCGCTGAACAGGTGGCTGACGGCGGCGTTCACCTCCTCGCGGAGCTGCTCGGCCGTGGCCTGGAACAGCTCCTCCTTGGGCATCTCCTGCAGGGTGGAGATGATCTCCTTGTAGTCGTGCGACCCCGGCCGCGCGCCGCTCTCGGCGAGGATGCGGCGCAGCTTGTGGCGGAGGATGGGGATGTCGCCGGGGGCCTGCGCGTACGCCTGGCTGGTGAAGAGCCCCAGGAAGCGCCACTCGCCGGCCACGTTCCCCTCATCGTCCAGCCGCTTGACGCCCACGTAGTCCATCCGCGCCAGGCGGTGGACGGTGGCCTCGCGGTTGGCCTTGCTCACGATCAGCAGCGGTCCCCCGGTGAGCCGGCCGCGCAGGTCTGGATCCAGCTCGGCCAGTGGCCGCGGCTGCGCGTAGGTGGAGCGCTCCTCGCCGGCCAGGATCCCCAGCCCGGAGCCGGGGTCCACCCGCACGGCCGGCTCGCCGTCGACCCCGGTGATCTCGTAGGCGCGGTAGCCCAGGAAGACGAAGTTCCCCTGCCGCAGCCAGCCGAGGAACTCCAGGTACTCGCCGTACTCGCGCGCGCGGTCGGGGAAGCGGCGCACGTAGCCGGCGACCGCGCCCTGCACCCGCTCCAGCTCGTCGACCATCGCGCGGAAGTCCCGGGTCGCCTCCACCACGTCGGTGAGGCGCCGCTCCACCTCGGCGCGGATGGCGGCGGCGCGCTCGCGCCCGGCCACGTGCGGGATCTCGATGTGCCCCAGCGCCTCCAGGCTCTGCCCGCTGGCCTCGGCGCCGATGGCGGTGATGGCGCCGTCGGGCCCGCGGTCCACCCGCAGCACGGGGTAGACGTAGTGGAGGATGGGGATGGTCTCGGCGTTCAGGTACTCGCGCAGCGTGTCCACGATGAACGGCCGGTCGCCCACCTCGGTGCGGATCACGGAGACCGGGGCGGACCACCCCTCGTCGCGCGGGTCCACCACCTCGACGTTGACGAGGTCGGGGCGGGCGCGCTGGAGGAACTCCCAGGCACCCAGGACCATGGCGCCCAGCTCCGCCACCGGGCGCTCCTCCAGGAGCGAGCGGGGGACGCGGGCGATGAAGATGCGCGCGAAGTCGCAGGCCAGCCGCTCGTCGCCGCGGCCGAGGGTGCGGATATGGCCGCAGAGCTCGTCGGCGGTGGCCGCGCCGCGGGGGGTCGCGAGGGCCGGCGAGGGAGGGGTCGCGGTGCTCATTCAGCCGTGCCTCGGGTTCGTGCCAGCTCCGGGGAAACGCGCGCCAATGTAGCGGGTGCCCTGTCGTTTGGCACGCCCAGACTCAGCAAAAGAAATCTCACGCAGAGCCGCAGAGCCGCGGAGAACCGATTGGTTTTCTCTGCGGCTCCGCGGCTCTGCGTGAGATTGCCGTTTCTGTTTGCCGACCTACAGCTTCCACTCCAGGCCGAGGACGGGGACGAGCGGCAGCGTCGCGGCGGGCTGCGTCGCCAGGTCGCCGGTGCGGCTGTAGCGGTAGAAGAGGTTGTCGCGGCGGTCCAGCGCGTTCATCACCCGCACGTACGGGGTCAGCGCCGTCTCGTGCCCGCGCAGCGTGGGGGTGAAGGTGCGCGAAACCTGCACGTCCACGCGCAGGAAGTCCTGCGGCGGCCTGGCCAGCGGCGCCGCCACCTCGCCGGGGACGGTGGGCGGCTGCTCGGTGAGCCCGCCGGCGGCGGGGTCGGTGACCCCCGTCACCGCGCTGTAGGGGAGCCCCGAGCCGTACGCCACCCGCAGCTCCGCGCGCCCGTGCCGCCCCGCCGCGGCCACTCCCACGCTGAGCGTCTGCCGGCCGGAGAAGGGAGCCCGCGCGCTGTCGCGGACGGGGTCCAGGCGCGACCAGTACCACGCCAGCGAGTACCCCATCCACCCGCTCACCGCGCCCTCGCTGCGCCGCACCCACACGTCCACCCCGCTGGCGAAGTTCCCCACGGCTTCGGGGTCGGGGATGTCCTCGAAGTGCTTGTAGTATCCCTCCAGCCCCAGCCGCACCCCCTGCGCCACGTCCTGGTCCAGCGCCAGCGTGAGGTGGGTGCTCCCCGCCACGGCCAGCACCGTGGGGATCCCCAGCCTGTTGGCCACGTCGGGGTCGCCGTAGTCGAACGGCTCCTTGCTGCGCGAGAGCACCAGCTGGTGGTAGCGGCCCCCGGCCAGGGTGAGCGCGGCGTGCGGCGTGGGCAGCCAGGTGAGCGCCAGGCGTGGGGAGAAGGAGATGAACGGCCCCCCGGCGTACATGTCGCCGCGCAGCCCGCCGCGGGCCAGCCACTGCCGTCCCGCGCGCCAGAGCCCGTCCACGTACCACCCGCCCACCGTGCCGAAGGTGTCGCGCGCGAAGGCCAGGCGCTCGCCCGCGCTGCGGTCGAGCACGCGGTGGCGCGCCCACTGCCGGTCGTAGGCGTAGCCGTAGCCCAGCCGCAGGTCGCCCAGGTCGCGGGTGAAGTCGAGCGCGACGCGCGCCCGCTCCTGGTGCGACTGCACCACCAGCTGCTTTCCCGCGTTGGGGAGCCAGGCGTCGAACTCCGAGAGCGCCAGGGTGAGCTCGCCCTGCGCGCCGAACAGCTTGCCCCGCAGCCGCGCGGACCCGGCCTCGTTGCTCCAGCGCAGGAAGTTGTCGCGCCAGGGGGTGGTGTCGATGCGCACCCCCTCGCGGTTGGAGAAGCCCGTGACCGCCAGGCGCACGCCGCGGCCCATCGACACGTCCAGCCGGGCCAGCCCGTCGGCGTAGGAGTAGGGGAAGGGCTGCCCCTCCAGCCGCCCCAGGCTGCCGTGCACGGCGCGCGAGGCCAGCAGCAGCCCCGCCCCCCGCCAGAGCGGCCCGTCGGCCTCGCCGCGCACCGCCACCATGTCTGCCGAGGCGCCGCCTGACCAGCGGTCGGTGCGCGCGCCGCGGGTGGCCAGGTCGAGCACGTAGCTCACCCCGCCGTCGTAGCGCGCGGGCGCGCCGCCCAGGTACAGTCGCGCGCCGGAGAGCAGCCCGGGCTCGAAGCTGTCGATCAGCCCCGCCATGTGGAAGGGCGCGTAGACCGGCGCGCCGTCGAGCAGCACCAGCTTGAGGTCGGCCGCGGAGCCGCGCACCAGCAGCACGTCCTCGCCGGTCCCGCCCCCGCCGCCCGTGCCGCCGCCGCCCTTTGCCGGGTCGAGCCCGGTGCCCGGCCCCTCGAAGGCGGTGAGGTCGGTGATCGCCGCCTCGCCGCGCGGCGCGGGGTCGCTGGGCGCGCCGCCCGCGCCGCCGCCGCTGGCGGACACGGTGTCGAGCGCCAGCGGCCGGTGGCGGAGGGCCACGTCCAGCACCACCTCGCCGCGGGCGGGGACGTAGACCTCCATCTCGAAGGGCTCGTGGTCGAGGGAGTGCACGCGCAGCGTCTGCCTTCCCGCGGCCACGCGGGAGAGCCGATAGGCGCCGGTGCTGTCGGTGAGGGTATGGCCGCCGGAGGTGGCTTCGACCACGGCCGAGGAGAGGGGGATCCCGCCGGGGTCGCTCTGCACGCTGCCGCGGATCGCCCCCCAAGCGGTGTCGGGGGCGGCGGCGGCGAGCAGCAGCGCGGCGAGCGGAGCGAGCATGGGCCAGGGTTGCCGGTCGGGGTGGGTAGGCGCGGGAGCGGTGCCGCCGCGCCTACCCGCCCACGCGTACGGCCGGACCCCCGCCCGGCGCCTCGGCGGGTGCCAGCACCCGCAGCGAGTCGCCGTCCTTGGCCACGAAAACGCGGCCGTTCACCTCCACGGTGGCGGAGCGGGCCTGTCGCGGGATCTCCACCTCGATCTCCCCCGCGCCCGCGTCCACCACCTCGATCCTACCCGGCGAGGTGCGGAAACGTGCCCCCGCCATGGCGCCGCCGCGGGCCAGCACGCCGGCGCGGTCGCCGTCCACCAGCCGCGCCGTGACCCGCAGCCGCGGCGAGGCGCCGGTCAGCACCACCCGCACCACGCCGCCGTCGGGGCGAATCGACACGCCGCTGGGCGCG
>DASYJZ010000229.1:0-2474 GCA_035995965.1 Longimicrobium sp.
TACGGCGAGCTGAACGCGCGCGCCAACCGGCTCGCGCACCACCTGGCCCGCCTCGGCGTGGGGCCCGAGGCGCGGGTGGGGCTCTGCCTGGAGCGCGGCGCGGAGCTGATCGTCGCCATGCTCGCGGTGCTCAAGGCCGGCGGCGCCTACCTCCCGCTCGACCCCACCGCCCCCGCCGAGCGCCGGGCCTTCATGCTCGCCGACTCCGGCGCGTCCGTGCTGGTCACCCGCGACGCGCTGCGCGGCGCCGACGCCGAGCCGGCCGGCCTCCGCGTGCTGAGCCTCGACGCCGCGGCCGACGCGGTCGCGGCCGAGCCCGCGGAGAACCCGGTTGACCGCGCGACGCCGCGGAGCCTGGCGTACGTCGTCTATACCTCCGGGAGCACCGGGACGCCCAAGGGCGTGGCGGTGGAGCACGGCGGGCTCGCCAACCTCTGCGCCTGGTACGCGAAGGACCTGGAGATCACCGCCGCCGACCGCGGATCGCAGCTGATCAGCGCCGGCTTCGACGCCTCGGTGCTGGAGATCTGGCCGCCCCTCGCGCACGGCGCCCGCGTCCAGGTCGTCCCCGACGCCGTGCGCGCCGACCCCGACGCGCTCCGCGACTGGTTCCTCCGCCAGGGGACGACGCTCGCGCACTGCCCCCCGCCGCTCGCCGGGCCGCTGCTGGCGCTGGACTGGCCCCGCACCGGCTCGCCGCGGCGGATGGTGACCGGCGGGGAGCGGCTGCAGATGGCGCCCGGACCGGAGATCCCCTTCCCGCTGACGGTCGGCTACGGCGCCACCGAGACCACCGTCGCCGTCACCGCGGGCCGGGTGGAGACGGCCGCGGAGCGCCTCGGCTCCATCGGCCGGCCGGGCGACAACAGCCGCGCCTATGTGCTGGACGGCGCGATGCGTCCCGAGCCGGTAGGCGTCGCCGGCGAGCTGTGCCTGGGCGGCGCGCAGGTGGCGCGCGGCTACCTGGGGCGCCCGGCGCTCACCGCCGAGCGCTTCACCCCCGATCCCTTCGGCCCCGTCCCCGGCGCGCGGCTCTACCGCACCGGCGACCGGGCACGGTGGCGGGCGGACGGCACGCTGGAGTTCATCGGCCGCCTGGACGGACAGGTGAAGATCCGCGGCTTCCGCGTGGAGCCCGGCGAGGTGGAGGTGGCGCTGCGCCGCCACCCGGGCGTGTCCGCCTGCGCCGTGGTGGTGCGCGAGGACGTCCCCGGCGACCGGCGCCTGGCGGCCTACGTGGTGGGCGGCGCCTCCGCCCCGGAGCTGCGCGCGCACCTGCGCCGCACCCTCCCCGAGCACATGATCCCCTCCGCCTTCGTCGCGCTGGAGGCGCTCCCGCAGACCGCCAACGACAAGCTGGACCGCGAGGCGCTCCCCGCCCCCGACTACGCGCGCGCCGACCGGGAGCACGTCGCGCCCCGCGGCGCGACGGAGGAGGCGCTGGCGTCCATCTGGGCCGAGGTGCTGCGCATCGACCGCGTGGGCGTGGAGGACGGCTTCTTCACCCTGGGGGGCGACAGCATCCTGGCCATCCGCGTCGCCACGCGCGCCCGGAAGGCGGGGATGGAGGTCACGCCGCGCGCCCTCTTCGAGCACCACACCATCGCCGCCCTCGCCGCGGCCCTCGCCGGCCCGTCCGCCGCCGAGGCCGTGGCGGATCCGGCCGTCGGCGGCGCGGCCGAGCCCTCCGCGTCGCGCAGGCACACGCCGGCGGACTTCCCGCTGGCGAGCCTGTCGGAGACCGAGCTCGAGGCCGCGCTGGCCGGGGCCGGCGAGGTGGAGGACCTGTATCCGCTCACGCCGCTGCAGGAGGGGCTGCTCTACCACTCCCTCCAGGGCGCGGGCCACCAGGAGTACCAGATCCAGCTCGCGCTCCGGCTGGAGGGCGAGCTCGACGGCGATCGCTTCCGGCGCGCCTGGTTGCGGCTGGTGGACCGCCACGCCCCGCTGCGCACCGATTTCGCCTGGCGCGACCTCGCCCGGCCGCTGCAGCGCGTCCACCGCGCGGTGGAGCTCCCGTGGGTGCAGGAGGACTGGTCCGCCCGCTCCGACGCGAAGCAGGAGGCCGCGCTGGAGCGCTTCCTGGAGGCCGACCACGCGCGGGGCTTCGCGCTGGACGAGGCGCCGCTCCTGCGCTTCGCCCTCTTCCGCGTGGGCGACAGCGCGCACTGGTTCGCCTGGAGCCTGCACCACCTGCTGGCCGACGGCTGGTCGACCTCGCGCATCATGGACGAGGTCTTCCGCCTCTACAGCGCCGACGCCGGCGCCGAGGCCGCCGGGCTGGCGCCGGTGCGTCCCTACCGCGACTTCGTCGCCTGGCTTGCGGACCAGGACCAAAACGCGGCCGAGCGCCACTGGCGCGGCGTGCTGGCCGGCTTCGCCGCGCCTACCCAGCTCGGAGTGGACCGGCCGCCCGTGCCCGGCGCGGCGTCGCGCCACGCCAGCCGCCGCATGGCGCTCTCCGTGGAGCAGAC
>DASYJZ010000230.1:0-1762 GCA_035995965.1 Longimicrobium sp.
CTGCGCTTCCTTGCCGTTGGGGCCGTCGCGCATGTCGTGCGCGCGCACCACCACGCAGCTCATGGCGTAGAGCTCGGCGCCAATGTCCACGAAGCGGCCCAGCAGGTGGCCCTTCTTCTCCAGCTTCGCCTGGTACTTGCCCATGGCGTAGAACATGTTGCGCGCCAGCTTGCGCGAGTTGCGCTCGATGAAGCGCACGTGCCCTGCCAGCGCGCCGAACTCCCCGAAGTGCCCCGGGATCTGCCCGCCGCCCACGAAGCGCTTCGGCAGCCACCCCGCGTACCAGGCGCCCGCCTTCGCCATCGCGCCCAGCTTCTGCCCGGTGCCGATCCCCGGCTTGACCAGGTCGCCGGCCACGGTCAGGTGCGTGTCCACCGCCTCGCGGGCGATGAACAGGCGCATGATCTCCGACGAGCCCTCGAAGATGCGGTTGATGCGGAAGTCGCGCATCATCCGCTCCACCGCGATCGGCACCTCGCCGCGCGAGGCCAGCGAGTCGGCCGTCTCGTAGCCGCGCCCGCCGCGGATCTGCAGCAGGTCGTCGATGATCCGCCAGCCGATCTCCGTGGTCCACAGCTTGGCGATGGCCGCCTCCAGCCGGATGTCGTTCTTCGCCTGGTCGGCCAGGGCGCTGGAGAGCTCGGCCATGCTCTCGATGGCGAAGGCGTCGGCCGCCATCCCGCCCAGCATCTGCGCCACCGCGTCGTGCTTACCGATCGGCGCGCCCCACTGCACCCGCTCGGCGCTCCACTTGCGCGCGACCTCCACCGCGACCTTGGCGCCGTACGCGGCGCTCATCGGCAGCGTCAGGCGGCCGGTGTTGAGGGTGATCAGCGCGAGCTTGAGCCCCTTCCCCTCGCCCCAGATCACGTTCTCGCGGGGGACGCGCACGTCCTTGAAGGTGATGACGGCGTTCTGCAGCGCCTTGAGCCCCATGAAGCGGCAGCGGTGGGTGATCTCCACCCCCGGCGTGTCCGTCTCCACGATGAAGGCGGTGATCTGCGGGATCTCCTTGCCGTTCTTCACCTTGTTGGGGGTGCGCGCCATCACCACCAGCAGCTCGGCCATGGTGCCGTTGGTGCACCAGAGCTTCTCGCCGTTGAGGGTGAAGGCCTCGCCGTCTTCCGTCGGGACCGCGGTGGTGGAGAGCGCCGAGGGGTCGGAGCCCACGCCCGGCTCGGTGAGCGCGAAGGCGGAGATGGCGCCCTTCGCCAGGCGCGGCAGGTACTTCTTCTTCTGCTCGGGGGTGCCGAACATCTTCAGCGGCTGCGGCAGGCCGATGGACTGGTGCGCCGAGAGGAGGGCGGTGAGGTTGCCGTCCTTGCTGGTGACCATGCCGATGGTGCGGCCGTAGCCCACCTGGCTGAGGCCGATGCCGCCGTACTCCTCGGGGATCTTGAGGCCGAACGCGCCCAGGTCGCGCAACCCCTGCACCACCTCGTCGGGGATCTCGCCGGTGCGGTCGATGGCGTCGGAGTCCACGTCCTGCATGAAGGCGCGGAGCCTGGCGATGTAGGCGTCGGTCTTCTGCTGGTCCTCGGGCGACTGCCGGGGGAAGGGATGGATCAGGTCCATCCGCAGGTTCCCCAGGAACAGCTCGCGCACGAAGCTGGGCGCGGTCCACTCCGTTTCGCGAGCGGCCTCGGCGACCTCGCGGGACTCCTGCTCGCTCGGAGCGTTCCGGGCGTTCTGGTCACTCATCGAAACCGTTCCTCTGCACGGGTTGGAGGGGGCTGCCTGCACGCACCCGGCCAGTCGCCGG
>DASYJZ010000231.1:0-7264 GCA_035995965.1 Longimicrobium sp.
GACGCCGTGCAGACGGTGTCGAACCTGCCGTTCGGCGGCACGGACTGCGCCCTGCCGATGCTGTACGCACAGGCGCAGGAGCGAGAGGTCGACGCGTTCGTCGTATTCACGGACGCCGAGACCTGGGCGGGCGACGTCCACCCGGTGCAGGCGCTGCGGCAGTACCGCGAGGCCACCGGCATCCTGGCGAAGCTGGTGGTGGTGGCGATGGCGTCGAACGGGTTCACCATCGCCGACCCGGCGGACGCGGGAATGCTCGACGTGGTTGGTTTCGACGCCGCCACGCCGGCGCTGATCGGCGACTTCGCGCGGTAGGCGGCGCGGTCCGGGGCTTCCCGGCCGCGCCCGCCCGCCGGGCGGAGGCGACGGTCGGAGAGGGATGGAACCGAGCCGGGCCGCGCGCGCCGACCTGGGCGCGCGGCCCATCTACCGAGGCACCACGAACGAACCATGGACAAGACCAGGGAGAAGCAGGGAGAGGCTCCCCGCGAGGACCCGAGGCCGGGGGACTACTACACCATCGAGTCCCGCTGCGAGAGCTACTACGTTTCGGCGGAGACGGCGGTGCGCGTGGGTGCGCTGCGGCGGTGGCGCCCGCGCTGGACCCGCTTCGTCGACCTGTACGGCCGGCGCGTGTGGGTGCGCACGGACCTCATCGAGGCGGTCCACGAGTCCACCGAGGCGCAGCGCGACCGCGACCGCGCGTTCCGCTACGCCCAGCACCGCGAGCAGAAGGCCGACCGTCGCTGGGACGACGACGAGAACTGGTGATATTGATTTGATATTGGAAGTTGCTGGGTGCACGTGTGTCACTCAGCGTCTCCAGCAACCGAACTTCTACCCGATCGGCACATGCCCAGTTGGCCCCTTCTGACGGACACGCGTCGAGCGATTGACACGCTGGAAAGCGGCGTGCAGGAGTTAGCCGCGGCTTTTGACCCACCAATTCTCACGGGTAAACCGGGATTCGAATGGTGGCAGTATGAGCACCCGTCCGGCGAGTTGATAGTACTTCTGAAGGCAGTTCGAGTCGTGAGCGGCCTAAACGCGCTCTTGGTGTTGCTCGAAGCTGGGTATACGCAGGAAGTCGGAGTGCTACTGCGAACCGTCGATGACTTTGTCGACGAGATCACTTTCCTACTAGAGGCTTACGACCGCGACGAGAACACGGCGAGTCAGGTAAAGTTCGTGCAGGATTTCTTTGCTGAGGAAATTCCGCTTTCGGCGGGCCTCCGTCAGGAGAAAACAAGAACCGACCGGGTAAAACGACGCCAGATTCAGGCAGGGCAGGCGCGCTACCTTCAACCTGACAACCCGGATCGAGTGCGCAAGATCGTAAACGCTATCGACGGTGTGTATAGTGGGTATATCCATGGTGGCTATCCACACATTATGGAGATGTACCACGGCGGAGATCGACCCTTTGAAATGCGGGGGATGCGTAAAACGGTACGGATTTCCGAGTACCAAAAGCAGATAGCGGCTTACGTTCATCGCGCGCTCGCAGTTCTAGCGGTATTCGCTGCAATTCGGGGCATGGAATCCCTCCACGGGCGCCTCAAGTCCGCAGCGAAAAGGTTCCTTGACTCACCGGAGTATCGCAAGGAATAACGACGAAGGCCTGAGAACACACGTAGAGTGGTAACCCTATGAAGATCTTCGGGGAGCACCAGGAGAACACGATCCGCCAGCTCCAGGACGTGGCGAGCCGCGCCGACCGCGTGGCGCTGATGGCGGACGGCCACGTCGGCTACGTGATGCCGATCGGCGGCGTGGCCGGGTACCGCGACAGGGTGTCGGTCGTCGGCGTAGGTTTCGATATCGGATGCGGGAACTGCGCGATCCGCACCGACCTGCGCGTGGGCGACGTGACGCGCGGGCTGGAGCTGGACGAGATCCGGCGCAACCCGCACCGGCTGATCTCGGACCGGCGCGCCAACCGCGCCGCGGACGAGCTGCAGTCGACCATCTCGTTCGGGATCGGGCGGAAGAACGAGGCGGACGACGCGCCGGTCGACCACCCACTGTTCATCGACCCGGCGTGGTACGCCATCCCCAACACGGGGGGCTACCGCGACACCCTGCGCGAGAAGGCGCGGCGCCAGCTCGGCACCGTGGGGAGCGGCAACCACTACGTGGACGTGTTCGCGGACGAGACCGGCGCCGTGTGGGTGGGCGTGCACTTCGGCAGCCGCGGCTTCGGGCACACGGTGGCGAGCGACTTCCTCTCGCTCTCGCAGGGCGGGCGCTGGGGCGAGCGCGCGCGGGAGAAGGAGGTGCTGCTCGACGTGCGCGACGGCATCGGGCACGACTACTGGCAGCTGATGGAGCTCGCCGGGCGCTACGCCTACGCCGGGCGCGAGTGGGTGGCGCGCAAGGTGGTGGAGCTGCTCGGCGGCACCGAGCAGGAGATCGTGCACAACCACCACAACTTCGCGTGGCGCGAGACGCACCTCTCACCCGAGGGCGAGCCGGTGGAGTACGTCGTGGTGCGCAAGGGCGCCACGCCGGCGTTCCCCGGGCAGAAGGGCTTCGTCGGCGGGTCGATGGGCGACGACGCGGTGATCATCGCAGGCGCCGCGGCACCGGAGGGGAGCGAGCTGGCGGCGCTGCAGCGGGACGCGCTGTTCACGGGCGTGGCCCGCGTGGTGTGCGAGGAGAAGCACATGGGCTCGCGCGCGGTGGTGGTGGTGTGCCGCGACGAGGCCGCAGCGCGCCGCCGCTTCGGCGTGGAAGGCGAGGGGATCGGCATCGTCTACACGCGCACCGGGCGCCGCTTCTTCACCGACGCCGCGCTGGAGGCGGAGGTGCTGACGACGGTCGGCGGCGCGATCGGCGCGGCGGGCCTGTGGGAAGAGCTGGAGACCGACTGGGTGGTGCTGGACTGCGAGCTGATGCCCTGGTCGGCCAAGGCGCAGGAGCTGGTGCGCGACCAGTACGCCGCCGTGGGCGCCGCCGCGCGCGGCGCGCTGGACGAGGCCGTGGCGGTGCTGGAGCGGGCGGCCGGGCGCGGCACGCCGGTGGGCGAGCTGCTGGCGCGCCACCACGAGCGCCGGCGGCTGGTGGAGGCGTACGCCGCGGCGTACCGGCGCTACTGCTGGCCGGTGGAGTCGATGGCGGACCTGCGGCTGGCGCCCTTCCACCTGCTCGCGACCGAGGGCGCGGTGCACGCCGGCCGCGACCACCTCTGGCACCTGGAGATGATCTCGCGGATCCGGTCCGCGGCGGACGGGCTGCTCTTCCTTACCGGCCACCGCGTGGTGGAGCTGGACGACGCGGCGAGCGAGGCCGCGGCGACGGCGTGGTGGGAGGAGATGACGGAAGCCGGCGGCGAGGGGATGGTGGTGAAGCCGCTGGAGTTCGTCGCGAACGGGCGCCGGGGGCTGGTGCAGCCGGCGGTGAAGTGCCGCGGCCGGGAGTACCTGCGCATCATCTACGGCCCCGAGTACACCGACCCGGCGAACCTGGAGCGCCTGCGCCAGCGCGGGCTGGGCGCCAAGCGGTCGCTGGCGCTGCGCGAGTTCGCGCTGGGGATCGAGGCGCTGGAGCGCTTCGTCCGCGGCGAGCCGCTGCGCCGCGTGCACGAGTGCGTCTTCGGCGTGCTCGCGATGGAGTCGGAGCCCGTGGACCCGCGGCTCTGATACGAAAAAGATGGCTCTCACAGAGGTCACAGGGGTCACGGGGGCACGGCCGCGCGACCTCCGTGACCCCTGTGGCCCTGTGAGAGAACGTCGTTGTGGAACCCCGCCGCGACACGCACATTGCGGACGCGCGCCGGCTGTCGGTCGGCGCGTCGCCCGCCCTCCTTCATCGGCCCCCCTCCATGCGCTCCGCTCGCCACGTCTTTGTGCTCCTGCTCGTCGGCACGCGTGCGGGCGCCGTCCACGCGCAGGCCACGGTGCCCGACGCGTCGATGGCGGTCCCGCTGGCACCGGTGCTCGCCTCGGCCGCCAGGCGCGCGGTTCGCACGCTCGCCGCCGGCGACACGGTGCGCATCGTCTCCGGCGCGGGGCGGTACGCGGGGACGATCTCCCGCATCACCCCGGACACCGTGGTGGTGGGCGCCTCCGGACGCCTGGACGCGATCCCGCGCGGCGAGGTGACGGAGTTGGAGCGGTTCAGGGGGAAGTCGTCGCGCGGGCGCGCCATCCTGATCGGCGCGGGGGCGGGGCTGGTGAGTGGAGGCGCGCTGGGCGCCGTCGGCGGGCGGCTGGCGGGGCGCATCCGCTGCCTCCCCGCGGACCAGCCCTGCACCCCCGGCGAGCACGACCAGACCATCCAGGGTGCGCTGCTGGCCGAGGGCGCGATCCTCGGGGCGCTGGTGGGCGCGATGCTGGGTCCGACTTTCCGCCGGGAGCACTGGGACCACGCCGAGGGTGCCTTCCCCCTCGAAGCCGGCCCTGCCCCCACCGGAGGGATCGCGGCCGCGGTGACGCTGCATTTCTGAAGCAGGTCGATCTGTTCTCTCCGTTCCTCTGCGTCTCTGTGTGAGACGTTCTGTACGAGCGTCGGATCGCACGATCGCAGCTGGCGCAAATCTTTGATTTTGCACAGATTTACCGGCCCGCGTCCCCCGACCGCGAACCCAGGTCCGCACCCGTAGCCGATGCGCTCCTCCTCCCCCGTCCGCTCCCGCCTCGCCTTCGCCGCGCTGCTATCGCTCGCGTGCGCGCTGCTCGCGGCGTGCGACGTATCCGGGGCGCGCGCTGGCACCGCGGAACGCGTGCCGCCGAGCCGGTTCCGGAGCGCCCCCCACGCCGCCAGACCCGTGCCGCCGGGGTTCCACGTGGCCTACGGCACGGTGCGCGACTCAATCTACGCCGGGTGGCAGGCGGACTTCCGCAAGGCGCGCTTCCTGGAAGACGTGGCGGACTGGATGAACGGCTGGATCCGCCTGCCGACCGACGTCACGCTCACCTTCGGCGAGTGCGGCGAGTCCAACTCCTTCTATCGCCCCCAGGACCGCACGGTGGTGGTCTGCTTCGAGCTGGTGGACGAGCTCGACGCCATGTTCGAGCACGACGGCAACCGCGACCAGGCCGTGGACGACGCGCTGCTCTTCACCACGCTGCACGAGGTGGGACACGCGCTGGTGAGCGTGCTCGACCTCCCCGTCACCGGGCGCGAGGAAGACGCGGTGGACCAGCTCGCCGCGCTCATCCTGGTGGACGGCAGCGACGACGGCGACGTGGCCGCCATCAACGGCGTCCGCGGCCTTCCCGACGACGACCAGCTCGACGACCTGACCTTCGCCGACGAGCACGCGCTGAACGGCCAGCGCTTCTACAACGTGCTCTGCCTGGTGTACGGCCAGAACCCCGAGGCCCACCCCGAGTGGACGCGCGACGGCACCCTCCCGGAGGAGCGCGCCGAGCGCTGCCCCGAGGAGTACGGCCAGACTCGCGCGGCCTGGCAGAAGCTCCTCCTCCCCTACCTGCGGGACTGAGGCGCGGACGCCCCAGCGCTGCGGCGTCCGCGACCCGACGGTTTTTGTAACCCTCCACTTTGTCTCCCCAAGCCATCCTTCCAGCCCCCCGCAGACCCGGCGACGCGGCGCGCGCCGTCTTCCGCGCCAGGGCCGCGAACGCGCGAAATCCAGTGCGGTATGGCCGAGTTCGCGCGGTGGCGAACGAAAGCCTTGGAAGTAAACGGGGTGGCAGATATACTGTGCGTTCCCGCCTGCTACGGCGGGTATTCCGGCGCGCGGTGCGACGCCGGAGAGCAGACCCCGCGGCGCCCGCCGGACGCGATCCCCACCCGGTCCGACGGCACCTACCCGGGCACCGCGACCCCGAACGCACCGGCTCCATCCCCCCGCCGGGGTGAGCAGCGCGCGCCTGCGCGCGCCGTCCCGGGAGAACCCCCCGCTTCCACGGAGGAAAGATGAGCGAGAGAGACGACGCGGTCCTTCCGGATCTCGTCTCCGCACGCCCCGCCAACCGCCGCGAGTTCCTGGGCAAGACGGCCGTGGTGGCGGCAGCCGCGGCCGGGATCCCGGCGCTGCTGGCCGCCTGCGGCGAGAGCGCCACCGCGTCCGACGCCACCCGCGGCACCAGGCCGGCCTCGCCGCGCGCCTCGCTGGGCGGCGGGCGCGACCCGGGCGTCACGCTGCACTCCATGATGGCCGCCACCATCGGCTCGGCGACCGACGTGAAGGTCCCCGCGCTGGAGAAGGGCGTCACCACCAAGTACCTGCAGCGGGTGGTCACCGACACCGACCGCACGGGCACCGGGCTGGCCACGGTGATGAAGCCCAGCTACAAGTTCGCCGACGGCACCACGGTGCAGGTGGTGGTGCAGGACAGCCGCGGCCGCGCTTGGCCGGCGCGTGCCATCTCCAAGCAGTCCGACCTGGTCTATGCCATGAAGGACGCGATCGCGACCAACCCCAAGACGGTGGGCGTGCTGCGCGACAGCCTGAACGCCGGCAGCGCGGTGGTGGCGATCAGCGCCTCGTCGGTGGTGCAGTTCCAGGACAGCGTGGCGTCGGACTTCTACGGCAACCACCTGGACGTGTTCTCGCGCGGGATGAGCGACGTCTTCAACACCCAGGTGTCCGGCATCAAGCTGGCCTCCACCACGCGCGACATCACCCGCTGCTGACCCCTGCGGCGCGGTACGAAAACGGCCCGGCCCCCTTCGCGGGTGGCCGGGCCGTGCTGCGTCCGAGAATCCCCAACTGCAATCTCACGCAGAGCCGCGGAGCCGCAGAGGAAAGACGCGGTTTTCTCTGCGGCTCCGCGGTTCTGCGTGAGAAAATCGGTTAGCGGGGGTCGCCCGCGGCGAGGATGGCCTCGGCGAGCTCGTGCACGTAGGGGTCGTGGAGGATGGTGCCGTGCGTGCCGCCCACGCGGTGAACCGTGGTGCCCCCGAGGGCGAGCACGCTCCAGAAGTCCAGGCCCGGCGAGTGCCCGGCGGCCGTCTCGGAGCCGGCGGTGCGGAAGTAGGTCAGCCGGTCGCGGTACGGCTTCGGCTGGTAGTCCACCTGCGCCTGCAGGTTGGCGGAGCGGACGCCGGTGAGCGCCAGCACGTCGTCCACGCGCGACTCGGGGAGGAGCTGGGGGGCATCCATCTTCCGCAGCATCGCCAGCGCCTGCTCGCGCGGCTCCAGCCCGCGCAGCTCCTCCACGTCGACCTTCGCGGCCGCCGCGTACCCGGCCAGCCCGGCCACGGTGTGCCACACCACGTCCGCCGGGTCGCCGGCGTCGGCGCGCATCCCCTCGGGGGTGAGCGGGGCGGTGTCGAAGAGCGCCAGCAGATCCAC
>DASYJZ010000232.1:0-8420 GCA_035995965.1 Longimicrobium sp.
CGAGTCGGTGGGGCAGCTGGCCGGCGGGAGTGCGCACGACTTCAACAACCTGCTCACCATCATCTCCGGCAACACGGAGCTGCTCGCGCCGCTGGAGCCGGCCGACGAGGCGCGCGAGCTCATCGACGAGGTGCGGCACGCGTGCGAACGCGCCGCCGCGCTCACCCGCCAGCTCCTCGCGTTCAGCCGCCAGCAGGTGCTGGAGCCCAGGGTGGTGGACCTGAACACGGTGATCGGCAACACCGAATCGATGCTGCGGCGCCTGCTGGGGGAAGACGTCGTGCTGACCCTGGTGCTGGGGCCCGCGGTTAGCCCGGTCCTGGTCGATCCCGGATACATGGACCAGGTGATCCTGAACCTGGCGGTGAACGCCCGCGACGCCATGCCCCGCGGCGGCCGGCTCACCATCGAGACCGCGATGGCCGACCTGGGAGCGGAGTACGCGAGCGCCCACCCCGAGGTCGTGCCCGGCCGCTACGTGCAGATCTCGGTGACCGACACCGGGAGCGGGATTCCCCGGGAGGTGCTCGCACGCATCTTCGATCCGTTCTTCACCACCAAGGCGATCGGAAAAGGGACGGGGCTGGGCCTGGCGGTGGTGCACGGCATCGTGAAGCAGAGCGGCGGGCACGTCCAGGCGTACAGCGAGCCGGGGGTCGGCACCAGCTTCAAGATCTACCTCGCCCCGGAGACCGCACCCGTGGAGGCGCAGCCGGCACCGCCCGCCGCCGACGAGCCCGACGGCATGGGAACCGTGCTGGTGGTGGAAGATGAAGACGCGGTGCGCCGGCTGGCGACGCGCATCCTGGCCCAGGGCGGGTACTCCATCGTCGAGGCCGGGAGCGGGCAGGAGGCGCTGCAGCTGGTGGAGGGCTGCGCGGCGGGCGTGGACCTGCTGCTGACCGACGTGGTGATGCCGGGGATGTCGGGTCCCGACCTGGCCACCGCGCTGACCCTGCGGTTCCCGCAGATGAAGGTCCTCTACAGCAGCGGGTACACCGACGACGCCGTCTTCCGGCATGGGATCCTGGCGTCGGAGGTCGCGTTTCTCCAGAAGCCGTACACCCCCGCGTCCCTCCGGGAACGCGTCCGCCAGGTCATGGGCCGCGCCTGATCCGCGCACCTGATCGCGCGTCCACGCAATGGCCGCGCGAGAGGATGGTTGTACCGGTGGATCAGTCTGCGCGGATGCGCCCGCCGCCGAGCACCACCTCGCCGCTGAAGATCACGGCGGACTGGCCGGGGGAGACGGCGCGCTGCGGCGCCTCGAACGCCAGCCTGACCGCGTCCTCGCCCACGGAGGCCACGCGCGCGGCCACGGCGGGGGCGCGGTGGCGGATCTGCACCTGCACGGCGTCGCCGGGAGAGGGCGGGGTGGCGAGCCAGCTCGGCTCGCCGATGGTCACCTCGGCGCGGTGCAGCTCCTCCCAGGTGCCGACCACCACCTCGCGCGTCGCCGGGCGGCTGCCGAGCACGAAGAGCGGGAGCGCGCGGCCGCCGCCGAGGCCCCTGCGCTGGCCCACGGTGTAGCGCGCGTACCCCTCGTGCTCGCCCACCACCTCGCCCGCGGTGGTCACCAGCGCGCCGGCCGAGAGCGCGGCGTGCTTCGCGCCCAGCCGCTTGCCCAGGAAGCGCGGGTAGTCGCCGTCGGGGACGAAGCAGATCTCCATGCTCTCGGGCTTCTCCGCGGTCACCAGCCCCCGCTCGCGGGCGATCTCGCGCACCCGCGGCTTGGTGAGCCCGCCCAGCGGGAAGATGAGCTGGGGGAGCAGCTCCGGCGGGAGCGCCCAGAGGAAGTAGCTCTGGTCCTTGTTCGCGTCCACACCGCGCAGCAGCACGGGGTTGCCGCGCGCGTCCGTCCCCATCCGCGCGTAGTGGCCGGTGGCGATGGCGTCGCAGCCCAGCATGCGGCCGCGCCTCAGCAGGTCGCGGAACTTGGTGTTGCCGTTGCAGCGCACGCAGGGGTTGGGCGTGCGCCCCGCGGCGTACTCGGCGACGAAGTCGTCGATCACGTCGCGGGTGAACTCGCGCTCCACGTCGAACACGTAGTGCGCGATCCCCAGGCGGTCCGCCACCTGGCGCGCGTCCATGATGCCGTCGAGCCCGCAGCAGGAGCGCGTGGGGCCGGCGAGCTCGGCCTCGGCCTCCTGGTAGCAGAACGTCTTCATGGTCACGCCGATCACGGTGTGCCCCTGCTCCACCAGCAGCGCCGCCGCGACCGACGAGTCCACGCCGCCCGACATGGCGACGAGGACGGTCTTCTTCTCCATTCCTGTTCTTCGCGTCCCTGGGTCCCCCGCGCGGCCGCGAGCCGCCTCCGAACCCGCATTCTACCCCTCGGCCGTGGATCCGTGCGGGCCGCTGCACTCCGCCCGACGGATTGCCCGACTCGAGTGGCTCGAAGCCGGCCGCGGGGCGCCCGAGCGCGGCTCAGGGACGGGACGGCAACGGCGGAAATGGGGGCGGATAGTCCGGCGGCGTGCCCGGCGGCGTGCTCGGCGGGCCCACCTGGAGGCGGAAGATGACGGGCAGCGTCACCCACACCGGCACCGGCACCCGCCTCAGCCGCGCCGGGCGGAAGCGCATCGTGTTCACCACGCGGATGGCGGCCTCCGCGAAGTCGGGGTGCGTCAACTGCTGCACCAGCACGGTGGACCGGTCCACCGTGCCGTCCTCCAGCACGCGGAAGCGCAGGGTGACCGTGCCGGTCTGCCCCGTCGCGCGCATGTTCCGCGGGTACTCGCGGCTGAGCGCGGCCGACACAGCGCCGCGGTTGATCAGCTCCGGCTGCTCTTCCACCCGCGACAGGTCGTAGCTCTTCCGCAGCCGGACCGCGAAGCCGCCGAGCAGGTATGCGCAGCTCGCGTCGAACACCGCCCGCCGCCCGGGCCTCACCTCCGCCCAGGTGTTCGACAGCAGGGTCACCCGCACCAGCGACTCGCCGGCGTACACCTCCGAGGCCAGCGGCCGCGACCGGGCGCCGGCGCAGTCCAGCTCCTCCGCGTCCACCTCGCGGTCCACGCGGTCGCCCGAGGCCGTCGCGACCAGCCGGGGAAAGCGCACCGCCGTACGGACGGTGAAGGTGGAGTCGCCCGTGCGGTCCACCGTGGCCGAGTCGATCGTCACCACCGTGCCGTCCTCGCCCGTCACCAGCGTGTGCCACGCGGCCGTGGACCGCGCGTGCTGCGCTGCGAGCGGCGGCGCGGCCACGACGAGGAGAAGCAGCGCGAGAGAGGGTACGCTACGCATCGAGGCGGGACTCCGGGTTCAAGGTCGAAGAGTGCCGCGGCTCACACCGCTGGAGCTGGTACGCCATGGGAAGGATCGTCCACGGTGGCGGGCCGCCAGCGCGAACGCGGGGCGGCACCCGCGCGGGGGACGGCGGCCGACGTGCTCAGCCTCATGGCCGCGCCGGCGGCTGGATGGTGGGTCCCCGCGAGGGGGTGCGCTGGGGGCCGGGGGGCGGCGGCAGACCCTGCTCGTTCACCAGGGAGAACAAGACCGGGAAGGTCGTCCACGCGGCCACGGCACGGCCGCCGACCTTTGCGGGGCGGAACCGCATCCGGCGCACCACGTAGGTCACGGCGTCGGCGAACTCGGGGCGCGTGGCCCACAGCACCCGCGCGGTCGCCAGGTCCGCCCGGCCGTCCGCGGAGATCTGCACCCGCATCAGCACGGTCCCGCCGGTCCCGGCGTCGCGCAGCATGCGCGGATAGGCGTTGGAGAGCGCCTGCGCCACGTCGAAGCGGTTGGCGAGCTCCGGCGGCTCCTCCGCGGCGACGGCCTCCAGCGTCACGGGGATCGAGGCCGCGAACGAGCCGAGCAGGTAGCCGCAGATGGCCTGGAAGATGGGGAGCTCCTCGTCGTCCACCGGGAGCCATCCCACCGGCCCCTCCGGCTCCGTCACCGGCAGCGGGACGTCGCCGCTGAAGACCATGGTGCGGCGGCCGCGGAACCGCGCGCGGGCGCAGTCCATCGCCTGCGATTCCACCTGGCGGTCCGAGCCTCCGCCGTGCTGGTACACGGCGTCCACCACGAAGGTGGAGTCGCCGGTGCGGGCGATGGCGGCGGAGTCGAGCGAGAGCACCACGTCGCCCGAGGCGGCCACGCGCAGCAGGTGCGGGCCGCGGGGCACGGCCTGGGCGGCGAGCGCCGGCGCGGCCGCGAGCAGCGCGGGAAGGACGAGGCGCAGCTTGGCGTGCTTCATGGGCGGGGAGGCTCCCAGCGCGGGCGGGTCGGCGGCAGCCGCGGCGGCGCCGGCAGCCGCGGGTCCGGCCCGTCGTCGAAGACGGCGAAGGTCACCGGGATCGTCCCCCAGACGGCGACCGTGGCGCCGTGGTGCCGCGCGGGGCGGAAGCGCATGCGCTGCAGCACCCGAACCGCGGCGTCGCCGAACTCCTGGCGCGTGGCCCAGAGCACCCGCACCGAGGCGGAGTCCACCCGCCCCTCCGTGGTGATGCGGAAGCGCAGCCGCACCGTGCCGCCGAGACGGGCATCGCGCAGGCTGCGCGGATACTCCTGCGACAGCGCCCGGCCGATCTCAGTCCGGTTGCTGAGCTCCGGCGCCCGGTCCACGCTCCCCGTTTCGAGCGTCACGGGCAGCGACGCCGCGAACGAGCCCAGCAGGTACCCGCAGATCGCCTGGAAGATGGGGAGCTCGTCGTCGCCCACCGGCTGCCATCCCATTGGCGGCGTGGTCGCCTCGTCGGCCACCGGGACCGGCGTGCCGCCCAGGTAGTAGGTGGTCGCGCGGCCGCGGAAGCGCGCCCGGCCGCAGTCCATCTCCTGGCTCTCCACCTGGCGGTCGGCGGCCACCTGCCGCGACGTGTCGGCCGGCAGCTGGTAGACGGCGTCCACGACGAAGGTGGAGTCGCCGGTGCGCGCCAGCGAGGCGGAGTCGACGGAGAGCACGGTGCCGTCGGACGAGGCGGCGATGCGCAGCAGGCGCGGCTCGCGGGGGACGTCCTGCGCGGCCAGCGGACCGGCGCACGCGAGCGCGGCGAAGACGACCAGGATGTGTGGCTTCATTCGGGGTGTGAGCAGGGAATCGCGGGATGGCGCGGGCAGGGAAGAGGCTTGAAGATACCGGGGGCGGACGTTGGGGTCAATCGAGGGGGCTCAGCGCTCGCCGCGGTTCAGTCAACGGATTTCCTCACGCAGAGACGCGGAGCCGCAGAGAAAGAACAACTCCTCTGCGGCTCCTCCGGGGATCACACGCGGTCCTGCCGTCGATGTCCCGGGCGGCGCCGCGTCAGGGGCGGGGCGGAAACGGGCGCGGCTCGACCTCCGGTTCCGGGCCCATGGTGAAGAAGGTCACGGGGACGCTGATCCAGACGGGAATCGGGGTGCCGTTGAACCGCGCCGGCCGGAAGCGCATGGTGAGGGCGACCCGGAACGCCGCCGCGCTGAACCCGGCGTGTGTGGTCGACACTACCTCCACGGTGGCCGGGTCCACCGTGCCGTCCGTGAGCACGCGGAAGCGGATCACCACGGTGCCGCTCCGGCCGTCGTCGCGCAGGAGGGGCGGATACGCCCGGCTGAGCGCGCGCTGCACGGCCTCGCGGTTGAGGAGCTCGGGCTGCTCTTCCACCAGCAGCGGCAGCCCGGCGGCGAACCCGCCCAGCAGGAAGCTGCAGATCGCCTCGAAGAGGAGGAGCTCCTCGTCGGGCACGCGCTGCCACGTCTCCGACGGCGGGGTGGGGTCGAGCGCCACCGGTTCCGCGCCGTCGCCGATGAAATAGGCGGTGCGGCGCCCCCGGAGGCGAGACCGGGCGCAGTCCATCTCCTGCATCTCCTCGCGCCGGTCGGGGACGCGCCGGGCCGTGTCGCGGGGGAACTGGTAGACCGCGTCGACCACGAAGGTGGAGTCGCCGGTGCGGCCGATCGAGAAGGAGTCGACCGAGAGCACGATGCCGGCGGGTGAGGAGACGACCTGCAGCAGGTGGCGCGGTTCGGGTGGGTTCTGCGCCGCGACGGGCCCTGCGCAGGCGAGCGCCGCCAGGAGAAGCGAAGCGCGTACGTTCATGATCGGAGACGGGAAGGATGGCGGATGAACGGGGGGAGCTGCGGCCGCACTTTCGGTCAGTTCATATTAACCCCGCCTGATCGCAAGTTGTCCCTCACGGGCCGCCACCGTCCGGGTCCGCCGTCAACGCACCCGGGCGGCGACGCGGGGAAAGACCTCCAGCGCGCGGGCGATATCCACGTCGGACGTGGTCCAGCCGAGGGAGAAGCGGATGGAGGGGCCGGCCAGCTCCGGGGGGATGCCCATCGCCGTGAGCACGTGCGAGGGCTCCACGGCGCCGCTGGAGCAGGCGGAGCCGGAGGAGACGGCGATCCCCTCCAGGTCCAGCCCCATCAGCAGCGCCTCGGGGTCCGCGCCGGGGACGGAGACGTTGCTGATGGTCGGCAGCCGCGGCGCCCCGGCGCCGTTCACTACCAGCCCGGGGACCGCTTCGCGCAGCCCCGCCTCCAGCCAGTCGCGGAGCGCGGCGATGCGCGCCATCGCCGTCTCCCGCTCCGCCTCGGCGGCCTCGGCGGCGGCCGCGAAGCCTGCAGCCCCGGCGACGTCCTCCGTCCCCGGGCGCATCCCCCGCTCCTGTCCGCCCCCGAAGAGGAGCGGGTGGAGGCGCGTCCCCCGGCGCACGTAGAGCGCGCCCACGCCCTTCGGCCCCCCCACCTTGTGCGCGCTGAGGGCGAGCAGGTCCACCGCGGCCTCGTCCACGCGCACGGGCACCTTCCCCAGCGCCTGCACCGCGTCGGAGTGGAACGCCACCCCCGCCGCCCGGCACCGCGCGCCCACCTCGGCGACGGGCTCCAGCACGCCCATCTCGTTGTTCGCCCACATCACCGAGACCACCGCCGGCCCCGCCTCCAGCGCCGCGTCCACGCCGTCCAGCCGCACGACCCCGTTCCCATCGACGGGGAGGAGGATGAGCGGCGAGCCCTCGTCCCGGGCCGCGTGGCCGCTCGCCAGCACCGCCTTGTGCTCGATGGCGGAGACGGCGACCGGCGCCCCCTTCGATTCTCTCGCGCGGCCCAGGACGGCCAGGTTGTCGGCCTCCGTCCCCGCGCGGGTGAAGACGATCTCGGCCGGCGCGGCGCCGATCACGCGGGCCAGGCGCGCGCGGGCGTCCTCGAGCGCGGCGCGCGCCTCGCGCCCGAAGCGGTGGATGCTCGAGGGGTTGCCGAAGCGGCCGTCGAGGAAGGGGAGCATGGCCTCGCGCGCCTCGGGGCGGAGCGGCGCGGAGGCGGCGTGGTCGAGGTAGACGGCGGTGTCGCTCATGGTGCCGCGGCGCGGGGAACGGAGGCCGCGCGCAAAGGCCGCGCGCCGGCCGCATCTCGTGTATCCACAAACGGTTGCGAAAGCCTTGAGCGGCTGTTCACGAAGTGATACATTGGGTGCGCGAGCCGCAGTCTCCCGCCCGAGGTGCCGATGATCCCTCCGCTTCCCCCCGCGCAGCCGCCGGTGTTCCGCACCACGGTGCACGGCACCGTGTTCGGCGACCGCGCGGCGCACGTGGGTGGGGTGGCGCAGGGGCAGACCCTGCTGCTGATCCCCGATCCGCCCACGGAAGAGGAGCCCGCGGTGTGGGTGCACGTGGCCTCGGGCGATCCGCTGGGACACCTGCCGCCCGAGGTGAACAGCTGGCTCGCACCCTGGCTCCTCCGCGGCGGCGCCGCCACCGCGACCGCGCTGCGGGTGCGCGGCCCCGAGGTGCCGAGCTGGAAGCGCCTGCTGATCGAGGTCCACTGCGCCGAGGCGGGCGCGAGGTAATATAGCGCCACCGGCGGCCCCAGGCCGAACCCGTCGACCCTTTCCCGCAACGAGGTCCGTCCATGAAGCTCCACGCCACTCTACTTGCAGCCTGCATCGCCGCCGCGGCGGCGACGTCGGCCAGCGCGCAGACGACCCCCGCACCGCCCCCCGCGGACAGCGCCGCGCCTGCACCTGCGCCGGCTGCGCCCACGCCGCGGCCGCGCGTGCGCCGCAACCCCAACCTGATCACGGCCGACGAGATCCGGGGACAAACGGCCACCGACGCCTACGCGCTGGTGGCCAAGCTGCGACCGCAGTGGCTGCGCGGCCACGCCAGCAACGTGGATCTCGCTGGGCGAATCGATCCCGTGAGGGCCTTCCTGGACGGCAGCCCCCGGGGAGAGGCGATGGAGCTTCGCGCGGTGCATGTCTCGCACGTGGTCGAGATTCGGTTCATCCCGAGCGAAGAGGCGGTCATGCGCTGGGGAGAGGGCTTCAGCTCCGGCGCCATTATGGTGACCACGCAATAATCCTCGCCGTCGGCCGTCAGATGCTGCGGACGGGGAGCGCGACCACGTCGTCGACCTGCATGGTCTCGTGGATCAGGAAAGGCTCGCCGTACTCAGTGGATTGGCGCTGCTCCAGCCCAGACAAGATCGTC
>DASYJZ010000233.1:0-7862 GCA_035995965.1 Longimicrobium sp.
GTCCCGGCCGTGGCATCCTCGTTTGGGAATATGCGAGTAAACTCGCGGCTACAACGGCACGCAGTCCGCCTGCGCGGACACCAACGGCCTATCGGGCGAGCCCGACCCGCGACCCTCGTGTGGGAATATGCGAGTAAACTCGCGGCTACAACGGCACGCAGTCCGCCTGCGCGGACATCAACGGCCTATCGGGCGAGCCCGACCCAGCAGCTCAGCACTTGGCACTTGGCACTGCCGTTAAAAAAGCGGTCCCGGTCAACCCCGGAACCGCTCGGCCGGCACGTGCGAATCTGCCGGGCGCGGGGGCCGGCGTCAACGCGTGCGCGTCAGCCGGCCAGGGTGGCGCCGCAGCTGGTGCAGGTCTCCTGCCCGGGCTCGTACACCTCACCGCAGCTCGGGCAGGCGAAGACCACCTCGCCCTCGGTGTCCATGTACTCGCGCACCAGCTCCAGCGCCTGCTGGTACTGGAACGCGGGGACCAGCACCCGCGCGATGCTCAGCTCGCCCAGGTCCATCGGGAAGCTGCGGTCGGACTGCGAGTAGAGGGTGGCGTCGAGGCCCTCGGCGCGCAGGTTCTCCACCAGGAGCTGCGCCGCGAAGGAGTTGTTGTTGGTGTAGACCTGCGCGAACCCCTCGATCACGGGGACGGCGCGGTGCTCCGCGCAGCGCGCGGGCTCGTTCGCCTCCAGGTGGTCGCAGACCGCGCGTCCGCAGAGCACGCAGCGCGAGTGCGCCGGCCGCGACGCGTCGTCGTCGCAGGGGACGGGGGCGCGCAGCGCGCCGCAGGCCGGGCACGAGTCGCCCTCGGCGTATTCGGTGCCGCAGCGCTCGCAGGTGTACGACGCTCCGGCCGGCACTTCTCCGGCTGGCACTTCGATGATGTCGGACAAGACTGGCTCCTGGTACGATCCGGACGTTGGACTGCGCGGGTGAGAACGTCCCCCGCCCCCGTGTTTTTCGCAAGATGCGTGCGGGGAGCGAACCGCGGCTCACGCGGAGACGGAGCCGCGGGGATCCAGCGGCGCGTCTCCGCGGCTCCGCGGCTCTGCGTGAGACCATCGTTCCAGGATCCCGGCGCAACGCGAAGGGCGGCCCCCTCGCGGAGGCCGCCCCTGCGCAACGCTCAGCCGGTCGCGATCAGTGCACGACCCGGTAGTGGAAGCCGGTGGGCACCGCGGTGACGGGCACCGGCAGGTCGAAGTTCGCCTTCGCGTCCTTGGCCGGGGCCACCACGTTCACCGTGGCCGTCCCCACCTCGCCCGAGGGCGTGGTCAGGTGGAACTCCAGGCGGATCGGCGTCCCCGCCGCTGCGGCCCCGCCCACCACCACGCCGCGCACGGTGGTGGTGCCGCCGTTGGCCGCGAGCGTCACCTGCTCCACCTGCACGGGGAGCGCCTCGCCGGTGCCCTGCGCGCGCATGGCCTCCTGGCGCTGCTGGGTCTCCTGCGCCGCGTTGCCCTGCGCCTTCAGCGCGTCGGCGGTCATCTTGTGCGCGTCGTGCAGCAGCATGAAGGCGTTGTAGTTCAGCGGCGCCAGCTCCACCACCCTGGCCGTGACCGTGGCCAGATCGTTCCAGCGCTGCAGCTTGTACAGCGCTAGCGTGGTCCAGTAGTTGGCGTCGTGGTTCTGCGGGTCCACGGCGCGCACCGAGTTCAGCACCTCCACCGCCTGCGCGTTCTGCTCCTGGTTGAAGAGCTGCCCGCCCCAGCCCAGCACCGCGCGCACCGCCACGTCGCGCCGCTCCACCCCATTGGTGTCGGTGGCGGCCGGCGGCGGCATGGTGAGGATGCGCCGGAACACGGGGATGGCGCGGGCATTGTCGCCCTTCAGCAGCGAGAAGTACCCGGCGTAGAAGGCAGCATCGGTGTTGGTGCTGTCCAGCTGCGTGGCCAGCGTCCACCCGGCGATGGCCGCGGTGGTATCGCTGCGGTCCACCAGCGCCACCCGCGCCGTCTCCATCGCCTGCTCGCCCAGGCGGGCGCGCGCGGGGGTCACCTCGCCCGCGAACTCGGGGCAGAGCTGCACCGTCTTCCGGAAGAGCGAGTCGGCGCGCGCGGGCTGGTTGAGCCCCGCCGCGGCCTGCGCCGCCAGGAAGTAGTTGAACGGGTTGTTGGCGTCGGCCGCGATCCCCTGCGTGGCCTGGTCCAGCGCCTGCTGGTAGAACCCCTGCTTCTGGGGGGCGCCGAGGCCGGGGATCAGGGTGCGGTTGAGCGCTCCCTGCGCCGCCACGGCGAAGCCGCCGCCGGTCGCGCCGCTGGCGCAGGTCACCTGCGGCAGCGACGAGCTCCCCGAGTTGTTGTTGCGGCCGCGCTGCGCCGACGCGTCGCCCGCCGTGGCGAGCACCGCCGCGCCGAGCGCGAGCAGGAGCCCGTGGGTGGTCTTCATCGGAAGTCCTCCGTCGTGTGGTTGTGCCCCCGCCGCGAGCGGGGATCCGGTGGAACCAGTGCCGCGGCTCACCCTTCGGCCGCCACGCCCTCCGACAGCATGGCGCGGTACGCCGCCAGCGGGGTGATCCCCAGCCGCGCGGCGGCCCGTGCCACGTCCTCGTACTCCGGCTTCGCCCGCTCGCCCCCGCCCGGGAGCGAGGAGCGCTTCACCCGCACCTCTTCGCCGCGCCAGGTCACCGTCTCCACCCGGCGCGGGAGCACCCGGCGGCTCGCCGGCCACCAGCGCAGGCCGATGGACGACCCGGCCTGGAAGAGCGCGCCGGCGACCGCGTCCAGCATCTCCGGGGGCGCCAGCGCCTCCACGCGGAGGCCGGGGCGGCCCTTCTTCATCACCAGCGGCGTGGCGGTGCAGTCCAGCGCCCCCGCGGCCAGCGCCGCCTCCAGCAGCGGCGGCACGTACTCGGGCGAGAGGTCGTCCACGTCGCACTGGATCACCAGCACGCCGCCGCCCGCGCCGGCCTCGGCCTGCGCCTCCACCAGGATCAGGCGCAGCACGTTCGGGCGGTCCTGCGGGTCGCGCGTCCCCGCGCCGAAGCCGTTCGCCACGGGCGTGTACGATGCCGGCGCGGCGCGCCCGCCGGTGAGCGCCGCGAGCAGCGCGGCACCGGTCGGCGTGGTACACTCGCCCTCGAACGCGGGGTCCGTTACCTCCATGCCGCGCAACAGCTTGAGCACGGCGGGCGGGGGGACGGGGAAGTGCCCGTGGGCCATGTCCACCCAGCCGCGGCCGAGCGCCACCGGCCGGGTGTAGAACTCGCTCGCGCCGAGCTCCGCACACCCCGCCACGGCGCAGAGGATGTCGACGATGGCGTCGAGCGCGCCCACCTCGTGGAAGTGCACCTTCTCCACCGTGGTGCCGTGCACGTCGGCCTCGGCCTCGGCCAGCAGGGTGAAGGCGTGCACCGCGCGGTCGCGCACCTCGGGCGCCACGCCGGTGCCCTCGATGATCTTCACCACGTGGTGGAGATGGCGATGGGCGTGCTCGTGCGGCAGCTCCAGCAGCAGGCGGGTGGCGGCGATCCCCTTGCGGTCGACGCGCTCGGCCCCGACCCGCACGTCGCCCAGCTCGAGTTCCGCGACGAAGCGCTGCAGCCACTCCAGCGGGAGCCCCAGGTCGAGCAGGGCGGCCACCGTCATGTCGCCGCTGATCCCGGCGAAGGGGTCGAAGATCAGTCCGCGCAAGGTTCCTGGTCCGTCTGGGCGTGGAAGGCCGCACAACCTACCCGGACGGCGAGTCCTCGTCAAACGTACGACGGGGCACGGTTATGACATCATCCGGCATTCTGCATCCCGAGACTTTTACGGATCGTCTCACGCAGAGCGGCGGAGACGCAGAGGGAAACCTCCGCGGCTCCGCGCGAGACGATCCTGGGTATTGGTGCCTCAGAGCCGGCGGAGCCAGAAATCGGGCTTGCGCCGCTGATGAGCGACGGCAATGACCACGATCTCATCTCCGCGGACCTGATAGATGATGCTGTAGGGGAAGCGGCGGGTGAGCAGGCGCCGGGTACCTGCCAGATGCGGACTGCCGGCATCCGGGTATTCGACGATGTCCTTGAGCGTGCGATCAACCTCGGCAACGAGCTCGTCACCCAGACCAGGCGCTTCGCCGTCGTACCAATCCACCGCACGCCGCAGCTCACGACGTGCCGCAGCCATGAACCGGACCCGGCGCAGAGTCACCGGCGTGGCCGAGCGCGCAACTCCGCGAAGACCTCCTCGGCCGGGATGAGCTCAGCCGTGCCCGCATCCAGCTCGGCGATGCGGCGGCGGATCTCCACCTCCCACGCTCGCTCGACCTCATCCAGATCCTCCTCCGGCTCGTCGTCCAAACTGACGAGCAGGCTCTTCGCCAGCTGTGCGCGCTCGCCCGATGGAAGCTCCAGCGCCTCCGTCTCCAGCCGCCGTAGAGGAAGTCCCATGGTGACACTCCAGTCAGGGGTTCACCCAGAATGTAATCATCGCCCTCCAGCGAACGGAAGGTCGATTCGAGGCCAAAGTGCTGGTGGCCGGCTCAGTGACGGAACAGCCGCCGGCCGGTGAACACCATCGCGATCCCGTGCTCGTCGGCGGCGGCGACGACCTCGGGGTCGCGCACCGAGCCGCCGGGCTGGATGATCGCGCGCACGCCGGCCTCGGCGGCCGCGACGACGCCGTCGCGGAAGGGGAAGAAGGCATCCGACGCGAGCGCCGCGCCGGCCAGGTCGAAGCCGTTGTCGCGCGCCTTCATCACTGCGATGCGCGACGAGTCGACGCGGCTCATCTGCCCGGCCCCGATCCCCAGCGCCATCCCCCCGCGCGCCAGCAGGATCGCGTTCGACTTCACCGACGCCACCGCGCGCCAGGCGAAGCGCAGATCGTCCATCTCCTCCGCCGAAGGCTGCCGCTGCGACGCCACGCGCCAGGCGGTCTCGTCGAAGCGCATCGACATCCGCTCCTGCACCACGAAGCCCCCGCGCACGCGCTTGTAGTCCAGCCCCCCGTCCGTCGCCGGCGAGGAGAGTTCGATCAGCCGCAGGTTCTTCTTCTCCGAGAGCAGACGCAGCGCCGCCTCGGCCAAGGAGGGCGCAACGATCGCCTCCACGAAGTTCGGGCGCAGCAGCACGGCGGCCTGTTCCGTGACGTGGGCGTTGAACGCGATCACCGAGCCGAACGCGCTGGTGGGGTCCGTCGCCAGCGCCTTGCGGTACGCCTCGGCCGGGTCCGCGCCGACCGCGATGCCGCACGGCGTGGTGTGCTTGACGATGGCGCACGCCGCCAGTCCCGACCCCTCCCACGCCGAGACGGCGAGGAGCGCAGCATCCACGTCGATCAGGTTGTTGAACGACAGCTCCTTGCCGCCGAGCTGCCGCATCGCGGGGAGCCCATCCCCCGCCGACTCTTCGCGGTAGAAGGCGGCGCGCTGGTCGGGGTTCTCGCCATAGCGAAGGTCCTGCACCTTCCGCAGGCGCGGCTCGAGCGCGTCCGGCAGCGTCGCCTCGGGAGCATCCGTCTTCCCCACCCCGCCCAGGTACGCCGCGATGGCGCCGTCGTAGGCGGAGGTGTGCGCAAAGACCTTCACCGCCAGCTCGCGGCGGAGCGCCGCCGCCTCTCCGTCCGCCGCGTCGAGGCCGGCGAGGACGCGCCCGTAGTCCGCCGGGTCGACGACCACCCAGACGCTCTCGTGGTTCTTCGCGGCCGAGCGCAGCATCGACGGTCCGCCGATGTCGATGTTCTCGATCGCGTCGTCCACCGTGACGCCGGGGCGCGCGACGGTCTGGCGGAAGGGGTAGAGGTTGACCGCGACCAGGTCGATCGGCTCATAGCCTTGGGCCTCCATCTGCTCCGCGTCGCCGGCGTGGGCGCGGCGGGCGAGGAGGCCGGCGTGGATGGCGGGGTGCAGCGTCTTCACGCGGCCGTCCATCATCTCCGGATGGTGGGTGACCTCGGCCACCTCGGTCACCGGGAGCCCGACCTGGTGCAGGGCGCGCGCGGTGCCGCCGGTGGAGAGCAGCGTCCAGCCGCGCTCCAGCAGCGCCCGCGCGAGCTCCACCAGCCCCGTCTTGTCCGATACGCTCAGCAATGCCCTGGGCATGACGATGGATCGAGATTCATGGCGAGATGGACCGGCGCAATCCGTTGCCCCGGCGAGAGCTGGCGCCGTCGTGTGAAGTCTGGCGCACGCCGCACCGCCTATCCCGTCTTCGCGTCGTGCGACAGGGTGAGGCGGATCGACGAGGAGGGCGGCGTCGGGGCCTCGACCAGGTCGAAGCAGAGCGGGCCGAGAACCTCCGGCGCAGGATCGCCGGCGCGGGCGACCGCCTCCACCGCGAGCGGGAGGATGCAGTGCTCGACGGCGAGCACCCGCTCCGCCAGGCGCTCCGGCGTGTCGCCGTCCAGCACAGGCACCGGCCACTGCGCCACGATCCGGCCCTCGTCGTAGCGGTCGCTCACGCGGTGCACCGTGGCGCCGGAGACGCGCACGCCGGACTCGATCACCGCGCGGTGCACGCGCATCCCGTACATCCCCTTCCCTCCGAAGCTGGGGAGGAGCGCGGGGTGGACGTTCAGCATACGCCCGTGGTAGCGCTCGACGACCTCGGCCGGCACGAGCTGCAGCCACCCCGCGAGGACGACCAGGTCGATGCCGTGCCGCTCCAGCTCCGCCAGCAGCCGCCCGGCCAGCTCGGCCGTGCCGATCTCCCGCGCGTCGAGGACCACGGAGGGGATGCCGGAGCGCTCCGCCCGCGCGAGCGCGCCGATCCCCACACGGCTCGCCACGACCAGCTCCACGCGCGCCGCCGGGGCGGGCGCGGGATTGAAGTGGTCGATCAGCGCCTGCAGGTTCGTCCCGCCGCCCGACGCGAGGACGGCCACGCGCATCGGCTCGCGCAAACGCTGCTCCGGTGTGGGAAAGAGGGCCGGAAGATAAGGCGCAGCGCGGCGGAGCGTCAAACCGCGGGGTTGCTCCGTCACGCACGATCCACCACATTCCGGTGAAATCGTGGCGCCTCCCTCCGTCCCGCCGACCGCCTTCCGACCACCGATACCCATGCACAAGCCGCTCATCGCCCTCGCGCTCGCGGGGCTCTGCCTGCTGCCTGCCCGCGGATCCTCGCAGGCCGCCGCGCCCGGGATCGAGGTGCGCGGGCGCGTGCTCGACGCGCTTACCGGCGCCGGGGTCGAAGGCGCGGTCGTCGAGCTGCGCGACGCGCGGCGCAAGGCCGCCGCGGACTCGTCCGGCGTGTTCTGGCTGCACGCGGTCGGGTCCGGCACGCACCACTGGGTGATCTCGCGCCTGGGGTACGCCGCGTGGGAGGAAGACGTGGAGGTGGAGGACGGGGACGAGTTCACCATCCGCCTCCTCCCCCGCCCCGAGGTGCTGGAGGGGATCACGGCGCTCGCCAGCCGGCTCCAGCTTCGCCGCCAGAGCTCGGGCGTCACGACGCGCGTCCTGGACCGCGGCGAGATCAAGCTGAGCGCGTCACCCGACGTGGCGGACCTGGTCCACAGCCGCCTCGGCCTCGCGGGGGTGCCCTGCCCCGCCTTCGCCGGCACGGAGGGGGAGAGGACCTGCGCCTGGGTGCGCGGCGAGTTGATTCCCGTCGCCGTGTTCGTCGACGAGCAGCGCCTCCCCGGCGGCCTGAGCGACCTGAACTTCTACGTTCCGCAGGAAGTCTTCACCATCGAGTCCTTCTACGGCGGCGCGATGGTCCGCGTGATCACCGACACCTTCGCCGCACGCCTGGCCCGGGGCGAGGTCTCGCTGCTGCCGCTGCGGTACTGAAATCGCCTCCACGCAGATACCCCGCAGGAGGCATGGCGGGAGGGGTCGTTGGCCTTGGCGACATGTTAGGTTTTTTCTTCATATTCTACGATGTTGATGATGACACCAATCGCTAAAAAAACTGCGATTAGTATTGCTAGGAGCACGCA
>DASYJZ010000234.1:0-2570 GCA_035995965.1 Longimicrobium sp.
GTGGTGGTGTGGAAGCCCGCGGCGAGCACCGTCTACAGCAACTGGTACCTGATGCGGCTGCTGATGGAGGCCGGGCTCCCGCCGGGGGTGATCAACTTCGTCCCCGGCGACCCCGTCACCACCTCGGGGGTGCTGCTGAACGATCCCCATCTGGCCGGCGTGCACTTCACCGGCTCGACGGCGGTGTTCCAGAACATCTGGAAGACGGTGGGCGACAACATCGCCACCTACAAGAGCTATCCGCGGCTGGTGGGCGAGACGGGCGGCAAGGACTTCATCCTGGCGCACGCCAGCGCCGACCCGCAGGCGCTCGCCGCGGCCATCGTGCGCGGCGGCTACGAGTTCCAGGGGCAGAAGTGCAGCGCGGCGAGCCGCATCTACGTCCCCGAGTCGCTCTGGCCCGAGGTGAAGGAGCGCACACTGGGGATGATGGCGAAGGTCCGCATGGGCGACCCCACCGACTTCCGCAACTTCATGGGCGCGGTGATCGACCGGAAGGCGTACGACAAGATCACCGGCTACATCAAGCATGCGCGCGAGGCCGAAAACGTCGAGATCATCTCCGGCGGCGGCTTCGACGACGGCAAGGGCTGGTTCATCGAGCCCACGCTGGTGCAGGTGAAGGACAGCGCCTACCGCCTGATGTGCGAGGAGGTGTTCGGCCCGGTGGTCACGCTCCACGTCTACAAGGACAGCGAGTGGGCCGAGACGCTGGAGATCGTGGACAGGACGACGCCGTACGCGCTCACCGGCGCCGTGTTCGCCAACGACCGCGCGGCGCTGGTGGAGGCCGACCGGGCGCTGCGCTTCGCGGCGGGGAACTACTACATCAACGACAAGCCGACCGGCGCGGTGGTCGGCCAGCAGCCCTTCGGCGGCGCGCGCGCCAGCGGCACCAACGACAAGGCCGGCTCGATCCTGAACATGATGCGCTGGATCAGCCCCCGCGCGATCAAGGAGACCTTCGCCCCCGCGCGCGAGTTCGAGTACCCGTTCATGGCCGAGGAATAGCAACGGATTTTCTCGCGCAGATACGCGGAGCCGCGGAGAAGCTGGTTCGTTTCTCTGCGGCTCCGCGTCTCTGCGTGAGACCTTCTTTTGCAGGTATAGCGGCGCCATACTTGCCTGCGGCACGACGCGAATCCGGGGCGACCCCAATCCACCGAAATCCCACCATGCCCGACCAGTACGTCTACTTCTTCGGCGCCGGCCAGACCGAAGGCGATGGGAGGATGAAGGACCTGCTGGGCGGCAAGGGCGCCGGCCTGGCCGAGATGGCCCGCATCGGCGTCCCCGTCCCTCCCGGTTTCACCATCACTACCGAGGTCTGCCGGCTGTACCTGCAGGGTGACGCCGAGCCCGAGGGGATGCGCGAGCAGGTCGCCGCCTCGCTGGCGCGGCTGGAGGAGGCGACGGGGAAGACGTTCGGCGGGGGCGAGCAGCCGCTGCTGGTGTCGGTGCGTTCGGGGGCCAAGTTCAGCATGCCGGGGATGATGGACACCATCCTCAACCTCGGCCTGAACGACGCCACCGTCGCCGCGATCGCGAAGGCGACGGAGAACGAGCGCTTCGCCTGGGACAGCTACCGGCGCTTCGTGCAGATGTACGGCGACGTGGTGCTGGGCGTCCCCTCCGCCGACTTCGAGCGGCTGATCGACGCGCGCAAGCAGGAGCGCGGCGCTCGGCACGACACCGACCTCTCCGCCGACGACCTGCGCGAGCTGACGGCGGCATTCCGCGCGCTGGTGGAGGAGCGCACCGGAACGCCCTTCCCCGACGACGCGCGGGAGCAGCTCTGGGGCGCCATCCACGCCGTGTTCGACTCCTGGCAAACGCCGCGCGCCAAGGCGTACCGCCGCGTGAACGGCATCGGCGACGACCTGGGGACGGCGGTGAACGTCTGCACCATGGTCTTCGGCAACATGGGCGACGACAGCTCCACCGGCGTCTGCTTCACCCGCGACCCGTCCACCGGCGAGCGCACCTTCTACGGCGAGTTCCTGGTGAACGCGCAGGGCGAGGACGTCGTCGCCGGCATCCGCGATCCGCTCCCCATCGCCCGCATGCGCGACGTGCTGCCGGCCGCCTACGCCGAGCTGCTCGACGCGCAGGAGAAGCTGGAGCGCCACTTCCGCGACGCGCAGGACCTGGAGTTCACCGTCGAGCGAGGGCACCTCTACCTGCTGCAGACGCGCGGCGCCAAGCGCACCGGTCGCGCCGCGGTGCGCATCGCGGTGGAGATGGTGGACGAGGGGCTGATCTCCATCGACGAGGCGGTGCTGCGGGTGCAGCCCGAGCAGCTCGACCAGCTTCTTCACCCCACCATCGACCCCGCCGCCGAGGTGCAGGTGCTGGCGACGGGGCTCCCGGCCTCGCCCGGCGCGGCGTCGGGGAAGGTGGTGTTCAACCCCGACGAGGCGGCAGAGCGCGGCACCCACGAGCCGGTGATCCTGGTGCGCCGCGAGACCAGCCCCGAAGACTACCACGGCATGGTGGCGGCCCAGGGGATCCTCACCTGCCGCGGGGGGATGACCAGCCACGCGGCCGTCGTGGCGCGCGGGATGGGGAAG
>DASYJZ010000235.1:0-5035 GCA_035995965.1 Longimicrobium sp.
GTTCATCACCATCCCCGAGAACGTGCAGGCGCAGGCCCAGCTCCCGTGCTCGTGCTACAACTCGCTCACCGAGAAGCTGGGCGAGACCTTCCACATTACCCCCGAGCTGCTCAAGCGGCTCAACCCGGGAGTGGACCTCAACGCGGTGCAGGCGGGGCAGTCGATCAACGCGCCGCTGGTGCGCGACTCCACCGCGCGGGCGCAGGGCGACGTGGCCCAGATCGTGGTCTCCGGCCGCGGCAGCTACGTGCAGGGCCAGGACGCCTCGGGGCGCGTCCTCTACCACTTCCCGAGCACCCTCGGCGCCACCTACGATCCGTCGCCTAGCGGGCAGTTCCGGGTGACGAGCATCTCCCAGAACCCGAAGTGGCACTACCAGCCGAACCTGATCGCCACCGCGCCCGACACGGCGCACGAGGCGATGGTGCCGGGCGGGCCCAACAACCGCGTGGGCGTCGTGTGGATGGCGCTCTCGGCGCCGCACTACGGCATCCACGGCACCAACAAGCCGGAGACGATCGGCTACGCGACCTCGTCGGGGTGCGTGCGGCTCACCAACTGGGACGCGGAGTTCCTCTCGCACCGCGTCCGCGCCGGCACGCCGGTGCACTTCACGGACATCCAGGGGCGCACCGCCGGCGGCCAGTCGTACGGCGACCAGGGGATGAGCTCGCCCGGCGCCGCCCGAAGGGGTGGTGCGGGTGCCGGCGCCCGCTCGGACAGCGCCGCCTCGGCCGCATCCGAGGAGCCGAATGCAGGCACGCACGGCACCCCGGGCGGACGCACGCAGGGCCGCTCCGGCGCGCGCGGCAGCCGGCGCGACACGACGAAGTCGAGGACGACCGGGGACACCACCAGGCCGAGGACGCGCGGCGACACCACGGGCGGCTGACACCAGGATGTCCGCAGGGTGGCGAACCCCTCGCCGGCGCGGAAGCCGGCGAGGGATGGGCCGGCGGCCCGCCGGAGCGGGCCCGGAACCACGGCCGCCCGCGCGCTGGCGCGAGCGGCCGCGTTCGGCCTCAGCCGAACGGCTCGTCGGCAGTGGGGCCGTACACGCTCGGGAGGGGGATGCCGAGCAGGCGGAGGTAGACGGTGAGCTGGCCGCGGTGATGGATCGGGTGGCTGATCCCCATCGAGCGCAGCGCCGCGGCGCGCGGCATGGTGAGGAAGACCTTTCCGGCGGCCTGCAGCGACCACGTCTGCCCCCACGCATCCGCAGGCGTCGCGTTGGCGGCCGCCACCAGCGCGGCCACGCCCTGGTCGTAGGCGCGCAGCAGCTCGTCACGGTTGGCGGGGCCGGCCGGGCGCGGCCGCGTGGCCACGTCGAACACGTCCTCCTGCAGCACCGACACGGCCAGGTACGGGAGCTCCGCCAGGTGGCCGGCGAGGCGGCCCAGGCTCATCGACTTCTCGTGCGGCTTCCAGTCCCAGTGCTCGTCGGGAACACGGTCCAGCACGCGGCGGGTGGTGGCCAGCTCGGGCTCCAGGTCGCCGAAGGAGGCGGGGCGCGTGGACGGGGGTGCGGCGGTGTCACTCATCGGCTGTATCGGGATTCGGGGGATGGCCTCTCCTGCGCTCGCTGCATCGTCGCATGCGGACAGGGCAGCGTCAACCGTCTTGAATGCGCGCCTCGCGCAGCGGCGCTGAGCCGCCGCGAGAAACGCGTGAAGACAGAATCAACCGGGCGCCTTCGTCTGCATCCCCGGTGGTACAGCAGCGTCCCGCGCAGGCCGGTGAGGAACGACACCTCCAGCAGCAGCGCCACGCCCAGCCCCGTGGGCCGTCCGGCGGCGTGGAACGCGAGCCAGAGCTCTACCACCACGTAGACGAGCAGGAGCACCGCGCAGATGCGGCTGCCGCGATAGAGCCCGTACGCCAGGAGCAGGATCAGCGCGGGGTCGAAGAACCACGCCGCCTCGTAGCCGCCCGACGCGCGCCGGAGCCAGAGCGCGGCCACGATCCGCAGCACCCCCAGAGCGCCGCGACGGACCAGCCGAGGTCGATCATCCGTTCCGCCTTCGCCAGCCGCGCCACCTGCTGCGGCGGCGCGTCCGTGGGCGGCGCCGGGCGCAGCAGCCGGGCGGCGAGCGCCCTCACCCCTCCCCCGCGACTTCCTGCGCGATGCGGTACGCCTCGTTGCGCGCGATCCCCAGCCGGCGGCGCAGCTCCTTGGCGATGCCGCTCGGCGTCTCTCCCCGCGCCAGCAGCGCCTCGGCGATGGAGCGGGCGGCGAGCGCGTCCACCTCGCCCTCGGCGGCGGCGTCGCGGGCACGGCCGGCGACCACCACCACGACCTCCCCCAGCACCTCGCGCCCGGCGAAGTACGCCTCGGCCTCGGCCAGGGTGCCGCGGAAGAACTCCTCGTGCAGCTTCGTCAGCTCGCGGGCCACGGCCGCTCGCCGCTCCGGTCCGCACGCGCCGGCGAGGTCGCCGAGCAGCTTGGCGACGCGGTTGGGCGACTCGTAGAGCACCGAGGCGCGGGGGCTCGCCGCCACCTCCTCCAGCAGCTCGGCGCGCTCGGGGCCCTTGCGCGGCGGAAAGCCGAGGAAGGCGAAGGTGTCCGCCTCGATCCCCGACCCGACCAGCGCCGCCAGCAGCGCCGACGCGCCGGGGATGGGGACCACCTCGAACCCCGCCTCCACCACGCGGCGCACGATGCGCGCGCCGGGGTCGGAGAGGAGCGGCGTCCCCGCGTCGCTCACCAGCGCCACCGTCTTCCCTTCGCGCAGCATGGCCACGACGGTCTCCGCGCGCGCGGCCTCGTTGTGCTCGTGCGCGGAGAGCAGGCGCGTGTGGATGTCGAGGTGGCGCAGGAGGATGGAGGTGCGGCGCGTGTCCTCGGCCAGCACCACGTCGGCGCGGCGGAGGACCTCCCCTGCGCGGTGCGTGATGTCGCCGAGGTTGCCGATGGGAGTGCTTACGACGTACAGCGCCACGCTCACTCGAAAGACGCGGGGATGGATGGCCGGATGCGCATGAATAGCCGCCGTGCAGACCGTACGCCAGCGCGCTGCTCAGAGCGCGACGGCCCAGGGGAGGCGGGTGAAGAAGCCGTGCTCGGCGAGGACGAAGCGGCTCTCGCGCGCGGTGCGCTCGATGGTGGCCGCGGGGTCGACGCCGTGGTTGTCGGACGCGGCGATCAGCACCTCGGTGACCCAGGCGGCCGCGGCGTCGGTGAGCTCCGCCGGCGAGGCCACCGGGTCGCCCGAGATGCGCCCCTCGTCGGTGACCCGGAAGGCGGCGACGCAGGGGTGCTCGCGCGCCGCCGCCTCCTGCGCGCGGCGCACCATCGCCATCGCCGTCTCGCGCCCTGCCGCCTGCGCCAGCTCGCGCATCACCCCGCCCACGATGCGGCGGTAGAGGTCCACGAACCCGGCGTTCGCCTGCACCGGGACCTCGGTGCACGCCGGGTAGGGCGTGGCCCGCAGGCTCGCGCCGGCGGAGGCGAAGAAGGCGCGCATGAAGTCGCCCGCCGGCACTGCCGGGTCGCGCCCGGTGAACCAGCCGTTGCGGTACTGCCCATCCTCCAGCACCACGTAGTGGAAGCTCCGCCCGTCGCCCAGCTCCAGCACCCCGGTGAAGCGGCGGTCGCGCAGGTGGGGGAAGAGCTGGTCCGGCCGCGCCGTGTCGATCGGCTCCGCGAAGGCCACCGGCGGCTGCAGGAGCGTGGACAGCATCGCCTGGAGCTGCGCCTCGGAGGCGCCGAAGTAGCCGATCTGCCCGGCCTCGCCCCGCTCGCTCTCGGTCGCCACCAGCCGGATCACTTCGCCCAGCGCCACCGCGCTCCGCCCCTCGGGCTGCAGCCGGGCGGCGTTGAAGGCCTCGCCCCCGCGCAGGAACACCAGGTAGCAGCGCTCTCCGAGCTGGATCGACACGTACCCCGACACGCGGCCGGCGCGGTCGCGCTTCCCGTCGGTGAGGATCCCCGGCAGGTTCACGTAGGCGAGCTTGGTGCGCGGCAGGTAGGCGGCGTCGTGCGGGAACTGGTAGAGCATGGTCTCGGGGAAGGGGCGGCGGCGATCGACTGCAAACCCGCTGCAACGCGTACACGAACCATGCCCCCGCCGCAAGTCGTTGCCCGGCAATGCGCCCGCCGTCCCCGCCCACTCCGGGGCGGGCGCAAACGGCAACGCCGCCGCGCAAAATGCGGCGGGCCGGGAAAGCTCCCGGCCCGCCGCCTCGCGTCGCCTCCGTCCGCCTCAGGCGGCGGCGCCGTTCAGGTGCTGCTTGATCTTGCTCTCCAAGGCGGCGCGCGGCACGGCGCCGATCACCTGGTCCACCACCTTCCCCTCCTTGAAGAAGAGGATGGTGGGGATGGACCGCACGTTGTACTGCGTGGCCGTGCGCTGGTTGCTGTCCACGTCGAGCTTGCCGACGGTGACCTTGCCGGCGTACTCGTCGGCGAGCTGTTCCACGATGGGCGCCACGATGCGGCAGGGGCCGCACCACACCGCCCAGAAGTCGACCATGCTGAGCCCGGCGGCGCCGGTGACGTCCTGGAAGTTCTGGTCGGTGACCTCGACCACGTTCGCGCTGTCCGCCATTGGTTTTCCCTTCTCTCGGTGGTAGCCGGGCCGCCCCCCCGGGGCTAGCTTCCGCGGCTACGTGTATCTCTCGACCCCCAACCCGTTTGCGCGAGGAGACGAATGACCGGCCGTGCGCTCGACCACGTGGGAATCGCCGTGCGCTCGCTCGACGAGTCGCTCCCCGTCTTCGAATCTATCACCGGTGGCAAGGGCCACGGCCGCGAGCGGGTGGAGCAGCAGGGCGTGGAGGTGGTGTTCCTCGGCTCCGGCGAGGGGCGACTGGAGCTCCTCGCCCCCACCCGCGACGACTCGGCCGTCGCGAAGTTCCTCGCCCGGCGCGGGCCCGGGATGCACCATCTGTGCTACCGCGTCCGCGACGTCGCGGCCGAGCTGGAGCGCTACCGCGCCGCCGGCGCGCAACTCGTCGACGAGGTCCCCCGCCCCGGCGCCGCCGGCCACCTGGTCGCCTTCGTACACCCGAAATCCACCGGCGGCGTCCTGGTGGA
>DASYJZ010000236.1:0-14084 GCA_035995965.1 Longimicrobium sp.
CGCCTGCGCCGCCTGGTCGAAGCCCACCGGGTAGAGGAGGATGTTGTCCGGCCGCGAGAACTGCCCCCAGCCGTGCAGGCCGTCGCCGCCGTGCAGGAACAGGTCGAGCCCGGCGGGGAGGTTGAAGGCGTCCACGCTGAAGGAGAGGCGGCGCTTGAGCTGCGCGGCCTGCGGCGTGTAGGTGGCGCGCAGGTCCAGCGACTGCGTCCACGGCCCGCGGCAGGAGTTGCGCTGCGCCACCTTCCCCGTCTGCCCGTTCAGGCACGCGGCCGCGGCGCCCGAGGCGGCGAGCAGCCGCGTCATCCCCCCCGCCACCGCCGTGTCGCCCGCGCTGGTGGGGAAGACGAAGGCGGCGTCGTTGCGGGCGCCGTCGGCGTTGATGTCGGCGCCCACCAGCGGCGTGTAGGGCGCACCCGAGCTGGCCCGGCCGATCAGCGACAGGTCCAGCGCGCGGAAGAAGGTCTTCCCCAGCACCAGCGAGAGCGAGTGCCGGCGGTCCTGGTTGCTCGCCGCCCAGCTCGCCTGGTTCGGATCCCCCGTGGTCGGGGTGAAGGAGAAGCCCAGGCTCGGCCCGCCGAAGCCGAAGGAGCCCTGGTCGCGCGAGTGCGACAGGGTGTAGGTGAACTGGGCGGAGACCAGCCGCGGGAAGAGCCCGTTGATCCCCAGGCTGAGCTGCTCCGTCTGCGACGCCAGCCCCGAGCTCAGCTCGTAGACGTGCGCGAACGCCGCGTCGTTGCGCGAGGCGTAGAGCGAGGTCTGCCCGGTGGCGGGAACGATGGCCGAGGCCGGCGCGTACACCGGCCGCCCGCCCTCGCTCGCCAGGGCGAAGGCCGGCGTGGCGCGCAGGTTCAGGTCGCGCACCCCGGTCTGGCTCACGCCGCGCGCGAAGGTGCCGTCGACGTTCACGTTGATGCGCGGGAACACTTGCGCCTGGAAGCCCAGCGAGGCCCGCCAGGAGCGCGGCGCCTGGAAGCCGCTGCGGAAGAGGCTCACGTTGGGCTGCTGCACGACCCCCGTCCCCCCCAGCGTGCCGTCGGCGCAGGCGGTGGGGATGGCGGAGGGGTCGGCGGCATACGCGCTCCAGTCGGGGACCGGCACGGCGGCGCCCACGCACGAGACCTCCAGCTCGCCGCCGGTGCCCGTCCCCGCCAGCGTCGCCGAGTACAGCTCGTACGGCGTGCGTCCGCGGAACTCGCCGAAGCCGCCGCGCAGCAGCTTGAGCGGAGCGCCGGTCTCGGAGAGCCGCCAGCTGAAGCCGGCCCGCGGCGAGACGTGCACCTCGCTGGGCGCCTGGTCGGTGCGCACCCCGAAGGCGCTCGCCACGGCCGGGTTCGCGGCGGGCGCGCGGTCGAAGCGCGAGCCCTCGAGCCGCGCGCCGAAGGTGAACTGGAGCTGCTCGTTGGGGCGGAAGGCGTCGCCGAGGTAGGCGCCCGCGTTCCATCCCCCGCCGCTGGCCTCGCCCGTGCTCAGCGTGCGCGTGAACGACGCCGGTCGCCGGTCCACGAAGTCCTGCAGCGAGTTGAAGGTGAAGGTGCCCAGCCGGTTGGGCGCGGTCACCTGGCGGAAGCCGGCGTGGTTGGCGAGCACGCCGAGCTTCACCCGGTGCCGGTCGCCCAGCAACAGCGAGAGCTCGTCGGCCACCTCCACCGTGCGCTCCGTGGACGCCTGCGAGAGCGACGGGTCGCCGCCGAACACCAGGGTGGAGACCAGGCGCCCGGTGCCGCCGTCGGTGGAGCCGAAGGCCGTTCCGGTGCGCACCAGCCCCTGCGGCACGAAGAGCGAAGGAGAGCCGTCGCGCGTGTCGGAGGTGTACGAGGCGCGGACCTCGTTGATCCACCCGCCGCCGAAGCGGGAGGTGACCGAGCCCAGCACCGCCCCGCCGCGCGAGTCCGACGAGCCGCCGCTCAGCTCCGTCTCCAGCGGCCCGATGCGCGTGCGCTGCTGCGAGGCGAAGGTGCCGTAGCCGCGCAGCGTGAAGGTGTGCTCCTGCGTCACCACCCAGTCGGCGCGGCCCAGCAGGCTGAGCGCGTCGGAGGTGCGGTTGTACGGGCCCGCGAGGCCGGCGGCGGGGAAGCCGTAGACGCTGGTGAGGCCGTTCAGGAACTGGCCCACCGTGGCGGTGCTGACGCCGAGCTGCTCCAGCCCCCCTGCCGAGCGCGGCTGCAGGGCGAAGAGGTCGTCGGAGCGGCGCTGCACGGCGGCGCTCAGGTTGTAGAAGAGCTTCTCCTTGACGATGGGCCCGCCGATGCCGCCGCTGCCGCGGAACTGGCCGTAGCCGTCGTTGAAGGCGGTGCGCCCGGTGCCGCCCTGCAGCGCCGAGCCGCGGAACTGCGTCTGCGCGGAGCCCTGCACGCGGTTGGTGCCGGCGCGGGTGGTGCTCGCCACCTGTCCGCCGGAGAACTGACCGCGCGCCACGTCATAGGTGTTGGTGACCACCTGCGTGCCGCGGATCCCCTCCTGCGGCAGCCCCAGCGGCGACCCGCCGCCGAGCTGCCCGCCCGAGAGCGCGGAGGCGAACGAGGCGCCGTCGAGCGTCACCTGGTTCTGCGAGGCGAGCTGGCCGGCCACGGAGAAGCCGCCGCGCCCGCTCAGGCTGTCGGCGCCGGTGGTGGCGACGACGCCCGGCGAGAGGGTGGCGAGGAGCGCGGGGTCGGTCGAGTTCTCCAGCGGGAGGCGCTGCGCCAGCTCGCTGGAGACGGCGCGCCCGGTGCCCCCCGCCTCGCCGCGGCCGGGCGCGGGGCGCTCGGCACGGGCGGTCACGCCCTGGAGCTGCACGGCCGCGGTGCCGAGCCGCACGTTGGCCACCAGCACGTCCTCGTCCGCCGCGCGCGCGACCTCCACCGTGCGCGGCGCCTGGCCCAGGCGCGCCACGCGCACCCGGTAGCGCCCGCCGCCGTCGGGAAAGACGATGGTGTAGCGCCCGTCGGCGCCGGTCACCGCCGTGCGGCTGGTGCCGGTCTCGGCCGAGGTGGCCTGCACGCTGGCGCCCTGCACCGGCTCGCCGCGCTCGTCGGTGACGCGGCCGCGCACCACGTCGGTGGTGGAGCCCACCTGCGCGGCCAGCGGCGTGGCGAGCAGGAAGAAGCAGAGGACGTACAGGAGTCTGCGCATGCGACCCTCGGAAGGCTCGAACGGTTCAATACGACGACGGACGGTGAAGTACGGGTCCACTGCACGTTTCGACACCCCTGGCGCGCGATACGTTAAGCCAGACGGCAGGGAAGAGGGGACAGAAAGCGGCCCCAGGGTCGGCCCCGCCCTCTGTCCCCTATCCCCTGCTGTTCCCTAGCGCTCCTCGCGCGGGTGGCCGTGGCCCTGGTTCCTGGACTCGCCGCTGCGGTCCAAGTCGCGGTCGGTGCCGCGGGTGGCGCGCTCGGAGGTGCCGAACTCGGCGCCGCGGTTGCCGTCGCCCGGGTCGCCCTCCGGCGTCATCCCCGTGTTCACCCCGCCGGGCCGCTGGGTGGTGCTCTTCAGGTCGCCCATGCTCCCTCCCTCCCTCACTGGCTGGTTCCCGGATCGAAAAGGAGCCTGGCCGGGCCGCAAGAGACGTTCCCCCAACGAGATGGATGGGAAATGGATGGACCCGGTACGGTGCGCGCGATACGAAAGGGCCACGTGACGCGATTCGCCAGCGGCTCCGCGGTGGCCCGCGAACAGCACGCATCTTGCGTTGGCCGCGGCGCCCCGGCGGACCGGCGCGCGAGGGTGTTGCGGGGTGCGCGGGGAGTGTTTAGGTTGCGATTGGAGACCGAAGCGAACGAGGTGGACGAGGCTGCTCGTCCGCAGGGTGCCGGAGACGCCGTCACCCACACAGTACGGGCTCGCCGCGCGGCCGTGCGATGGCCGGCGTAGGGATAGGAGGTGGGTTCTGAAGATTCCCTGCATCCGCGGCGTGTCCGCCCCCGGCGACGCTCCATGAGGAACGCCCCACGGCCGTTGGCCGTGCGGCGTTTTTGTTTTCCTTCAACAGGAGGGTGAAATGCTCGATTCCGGGATGATCAACAAGATCCAGAAGGCGAGGGACTACGCCTCGGAGCCCGAGCGCATCCACTTCCGCAGCCTCGACGTCGCGTTCGACGGCCGGAACGGCCAGCACACCGTGGACTTCCACGAGGGCCACTGGCACTGCGACTGCGACTACTTCCGCGGCCACCACACCTGCAGCCACACGATGGCGATGGAGCGGGTGCTGGGGGTGATGGCGCCCGCCGAAGAAGTCGCCGAGGTGAGCTGAAGGGCTGCACCGCAACGCCCGCGCCTTACGCGCGGCATCCGAAGACACCGATCGCCGCGATCCTGGAGGACGCGGCGATCGTCGTTTCTTACGGCAACGGCAACGGCATCTCACGCAGAGCCGCGGAGGGAGAGCCGCTGGTTCTTCGCGGCCCCGCGGCTCTGCGTGAGTCCAGTCTTTTGGTAGGGGTTACCCCGCCGCGCCGACCATCCACACCACGCCGAGGGCGGCGCTGCCGACCGCGGTGAGCGCGCGCAGGGCGCCGCCGAGCGCCGGCACGCGCGTGCCGGCGCGGTCGAACACCAGCCCGGCGGCGATGGCGTACAGCCCCATCGCGACCGTCGTCCCCACGCCGAAGAAGAGGAGGTAGCCCGCGGCCATCCACCCCGACCGCGCGGTCGCCGCCGGCAGGAGCGCCACCAGCGGCGCCGTGCCCGCCAGCCCGTGCGCCATCCCCACCCAGAGCGTGCCGTGGCGGTGCCCATGCGAGTGCCCGGCGCCTGCGCCCGGCGCGTCGGACGCGGCCGCATGCGAGGCGGCGAGCCGGTGCGCGCGCTCGTGCAGCACGCTCCAGAGCAGCCAGAGGCCGAGCGCGAGCAGCATCCCCCCCACCCCGAACTCCAGCCCGCGCGTGAGCCCCGCGGGGACGCGCAGGTTCAGCGCGACCAGGGCCACGCCGACCAGCAGGATCGACGCGGAGTGGCCGACGCCCCAACGCAGGCCGAATCCCACTGCCTCCAGCGGGCGCGGGCGGCGCGAGACGAAGGTGGTGACCGCGGCCATGTGGTCCGGCTCCAGCGCGTGCGCGAAGCCGGCCACCAGCGCCGTCAGGAGGGGGAGCAGCTGCATCGGTCGTGACGGTCCGGCGGAAATACGGAAGCGCGGGACGTGGGTGCGTCCCGCGCGCGGCGGCTCCAGTGTACCCATCGCGCCCTGCTCCGTCAATCGCGCGGTGGGCTGGAACAGAACGGTTTCACGCAGAGGAACCAGACGAACCAGAGGAACCAGAGGAAGCGAGTACTTCATCTGCTTCCTCTGGTCCCTCTGTGTGAATGGCCGTTTCAGTTAGCGGACGTTGAACTGCATGCTGAAGCGGAAGCGCACGTCGTAGGGAACGTCGTCCAGGCGGGCGGGGAGGAAGCGCAGCCGCAGGGCGATCTCCTCCAGGTACGGGTCGATCGCGGCGTCGCCGGTGGGCTGCACCACCTCGGCGTAGGAGACGCCGCCGTCGCGGTTCACCACCAGGCGCACCACCGCGCGCTTCACCACCGGCTCGTCGTGCGTCCCCTTCTCCGGGTGGCGGTCCAGCACGCGCAGCATCAGCGCGCTCAGCGTGTCGCCGTTCGCCAGCACCGGGGTGCAGTTGCGCTTCCCCGGCGCGGGAGCCGCGTAGGCGCCGTCGATCCGCACCAGCGCCTGGTATGCGCGCCCGCCCTGCAGCGTGGACAGGTACTCCGCGACCCGGCGCGTGGCCGCCTCGCTCGCCGGCTGCGAGAGATTGGAGTCGATGAAGAACACCTTCCCGTGCCGCGTGGAGTCGACGTCCACGAACAGGATCCCGGTGGGCGCGGCGACGCCGTGCGCCCGGGCGACGCTGTCGAGCCCGGCGCGCAGCTCCTCGCGCTCGCGCACCTGCTGGGGCGTGGGCACCACGGCCGTGTCGGGAATCACCCTGCACGGCTGCTCCGGCAGGCGCGGCGCCTTCTGCGCGTGCAGGACGGCGGGGACCGCGGCGGTCAGAAGAAACAGGAGCGCGAGGGGTCTGCGGGGCATACGGAGAACGTGGGATTCGGGTAAGGACGAAGGCGGGCGAAGGAATGTAAACAAAAGATCGGCGCCGGTCCAACCCCGGCCGGGGGGAGGGGCGAAAATGGGGCGAAACGGCCGGCGGCCATGTGACAGCGCCGCCCCAACTCGGGCCACTGATACGAATGCCGCGGAGGTGGGAACGAATGAAGCCGTTGCGCCGCAACGGGGTGCGGGCGATGGCCCGTTCGGGTCCGCGAGTGGTACGGGCCATGCCTTTCGTCCTGTCCCCTCGGGCCGGCCTTCCCATTCGCTCCCAGCGCGTGCCCACCCTCCGGCTGTGGTTCCACCCCTTCGACACGGGCGCGCCGGTCGCCGCCGACCCTGCCGCCCGGGAGCTCGCACGCGCGGGCCTCTCGCCCGCGCCGCTGGACGGCGACGGGCCCGAGGGCGCGGGGATCGTCCGCTTCCGCGAGGTGAGCGACGGGCTGTGCGACTGGGTGCGCGAGGCCAGCCGCGGCGGCGCGCAGCGGGTGCTGGCGCTGGCGGAGTCGCGCACGGCGCTGGCGGACGGGGCCGGGTGGCGGCTGCTGGAGGCCGGCGCCGCCGACGTGCTGGCCGAGGACCGCGCCGGCGCCACGCTGGCCGACGAGGTGCGCGCCCGCTTCGCCCGCTGGGACGAGGTGGACCGGCTGGTGGAGTCGCCGCTGGTGCAGAACCACCTGGTGGGGCGGAGCCCGGTGTGGCGCTCCCTGCTGCGCCAGGTGGTGGAGGTGGCGGCGTTCACCGACGCCCCGGTGCTGGTGACCGGCGAGAGCGGCACGGGGAAGGAGCTGGTCGCGCGCCTGCTGCACTCGCTCGATCGGCGGGCCAACAAGCGCGAGCTGATCGTGCTGGACTGCACCACCGTGGTCCCCGAGCTCTCGGGGAGCGAATTCTTCGGGCACGAGCGCGGCGCCTACACCGGCGCGGTGGGCCCGCGCGAGGGCGCCTTCGCGCTCGCCGACGGGGGCACGCTCTTCCTGGACGAGGTGGGCGAGCTGCGGCCCACGCTGCAGGCGCAGCTCCTGCGCGCGGTGCAGGAGCGCACCTACAAGCGGGTGGGCGGCAACACCTGGCTCAACACCTCGTTCCGCCTGGTGTGCGCCACCAACCGCGAGCTCCCCGACGAGGTGGCGCGCGGCGCCTTCCGCGCGGACCTGTACTACCGCATCGCCTCGGTCACCTGCCGGGTCCCCCCGCTGCGCGACCGCCCGGAAGACGTCATCCCCCTCTTCCTCCACTTCGTGCGCCAGCTCGCCCCCGGGCGCGAGCCGGAGCTGGACGACGGGGTGCGCGAGCTGCTGCTGCGCCGCGCCTTCCCCGGCAACGTGCGCGACCTGAAGCAGCTCGCCGCGCGCCTGGTCTACCGCCACGTGGGCCCCGGCCCCATCTCCCTGGGCGACCTCCCCGAAGACGAGCGCCCGCGCGGGGACGACCGGGGGAGCTGGGAGGACGGCGGCTTCGAGACGTCGATCCGCCGCGCGCTGGCGCAGGGGGTGGGGCTCAAGGAGATCGGGCGCCTGGCGTCGGAGACGGCGATCCGGGTGGTGGTGGCGGACGAGGCGGGCAATCTCCAGCGCGCGGCGCAGCGTCTTGGCGTCACCGATCGTGCGCTGCAGCTTCGGAAGGCGCAGGTGCGCGACCGGTGACCTCGTAACTGCCGTTTCACACAGAGACGCGGAGGAACGGAGAGAACTTCAACTGCGTCCTCTCTGTTCCTCTGCGTCTCTGCGTGAAACGGCAGTTCAGGGGATGAAGGCCTCGCCTTCCCAGGGGTCGGCGCCAGTGGGCACGTGCACGGGTGCGGCAGGCCGGGGCGCGGGAACGGGCGAGCGGGACGCGGGCACTCGGACGCGCGCGAGGAGGCGCAGCAGGTTGCCACCGGTCACCAGGCGCTCGTCCTCGGGGGAGAGGCCCAGGGCGCGCACCTTCTCCAGCTCCACGCCGGGGTGCAGCCACGGCCCGTCGGAGCCGAAGAGGAACTTGCGCGCGCCGGCACGCTGCACCGCCTCCTTGAGGATGTCGAAGCGGCGGATCCCCGAGGTGTCGGTGAACACGTTGGGCTTGCGCACCAGGTGGTCCACCAGCGCCACCTGCGCCCGCCAGTCGTCCGCGAAGCTCCCCAGGTGGGGGATGATGAACACTACGTCGGGGTACTCCCGCGCGATCAGCTCCACCTGGCTCACCTCGCCCATCACGTCGTAGAGCACCGGCAGGCGATACCTCCGCGCGGCCTCGCACACCTCGCGGGTGATGCGGCCGTCGTGGCGGTGCACCTTGATCCCGCGGAAGCCGTGGCGCTCCACCGCCTCGCGCACCATCTCGCCCACCCGCCCCCGGTCGCGCTGCGCGTGCACGAAGGCATAGCACCAGAAGCGCCCCGGCCGCCGCGCCGCGATCCGCGCCACCTCGCGGTTCGCCTCCAGGTAGTCGGAGTGGAAGGGCGCGAAGATCACCGTCTTCGCGATCCCGTACTGCTCGGCCCAGCGCAGGTAGTCCGTGAGCGGGGCCGAGGTGTCCCACGGGCCGGTGAGCCCGTCGCCGGTGCCGGCGTGGCAGTGGCTGTCGATGATCATCGGCGTCGCTCCTCAGCAGCTCCCCGAGTACTTCGGGATGGTGTTGTGGGTGAGGTTCCCGTCGGGGCTCCTCCGCGAGTACTCGCGCCAGCTCGTGCGCTGCCCCACGCGGACGCTGCCGGGATGGCCGAACACGCTGGGCGTCTTGAGCACGCCCGCCAGGTGGTCGAACAGGTCGCGCGCGAAGTTCTGCGTCCCCTGCGCGGTGCTGCAGCCGTGCAGCACGAACACCACCTCGTCCGCGAGCTCCGGCGCGTTGATGTCGGTCACCAGCCGCCCGCCCGCGCCGCGGTCGATGGAAACCGGCCCGCTGGCGCGCGGGACCGGGTCGCGCCGGTAGAGGCCCGCCCACGACCTGGGCGCGATCAGCCCCTCGGGGAAGGAGTGCCCGAACACGTGCACCTCGTCGAGCGGCGCGAAGTTCATGCAGAACAGCACCGCCCCGATGTGCCCGACGATCTCGGCCCCCGAGTCGTACGGGGTGGCGCCGACCGCGCCGCACGCCATGGACGCCGGGTTCGCCACCGCGCCGATCTGCCGCGCCCAGCGTGCGGCCTGGTTGCGGAAGAAGGCGCCGTTCTGGCTCTGCTCGTTGGCGAAGAGGCACAGCTTGGGACGGACGACGGCGGCCGCCGCGGCCAGGGGCGCGGAGACGAACGACGCGGCGTCCGCGGGCGGCAGGATGGTGCAGCGCGGCTCCGCGGGGCGCAGGCTCGCCCACGCCTTGCGCAGCGCGGGGTCCAGCCGCGCCGCGTTGGAGCGGGCGGAGTCGCGGAACACGATCAGCGGGGCGGCGCCGGGTTCGCGCAGCACGGCCGCGTCCTGGCCCTTGGGGATCACCAGCCACCAGCTCGTGCCCACCCGGCGGGCCCGCAGCGCCGGCACCTGCTCGTCTTCCTTGTAGATCCCCGCCAGCACGCCGGACTTCACCGCGCCCAGCATGGCGGAGGCGTCGGCGCGCGCGGCGGGGTCCGGGCTCTTCGCCATCCGCAGCAGCGCGCGCTGGGCGAAGACGTCGATGCGCGCGTCGATCACCCCCGCGGGGGTGGCGGTGACGGGGGTGGAGAGCTCGCCCTCCAGCTCGCCGTCGGCACCGGACGGCAGCAGGAGGAGGCTCTCGCCGCGGCGCACCCAGCGGCCGCGGGCGGTGGGGAGGATTCGCGTGCTCATGCTCGGTTCCTTCGCTCAGAAGTTGGCCGACACGCCGTCGGCGCGCATCCACGCGCGCAGCTGCCTCAGCACGTCCTCGGTGATGCGCACCCCCATGTTCGCGACGATCACCGTCGGGTCCGCGGGGTCGGGGAACCCCCCGGTGTGCACCGCCACCAGGTTCCGGAACTGCTCCCAGCGCAGCCACACGGGCCCGCCGCTGTCGCCGTGGAAGCTGTCCATGTCGTAGGTGATGGACAGGGGCTCGGTGGGCGGCGACGGGTTCACCACGGTGCCGGTGGAGCGCCACATCATCGTGCCCACGCGGTCGATGCCGCAGGCGGCGAGCTGGGCCGCGGTCGCGCTCCCCACGGCCGGCTGGTCCTCGCACTTGTCGGTGGGGTAGCCGGCCTGGTTCACCGTCATGTTCCTGAGATCGGCCACCGTGCGCGGCCGGATGCGGGTGCCGCCCCCCCGCCGCGGGCAGCTCCAGAAGCCCAGGGGCTCGTTCGCCAGCGCGGCCTGCGGCTGCGCGCCCAGGGGCACGTCGAGCGTGATCAGGCCGAAGTCGAACTCCGCGTTCGTCCCCGCCGTCCACTGGGCGGGCACGCGCATGTCGGCGGCGTCGGCCTCGCCGAAGGGCGAGGCGGTGCCGCTGCGCGCCGGGATGGCGGTGACCCGGGCCGGCGCCACCCGGCCCGCAGCGGGGAAGCCGGGGAGGCGGAAGAGCAGGTTGTGCCCGGCCGTCAGCACGTGCCGGTCGCTGATCAGCGTCCCCGTGCCGCGCACCCGGATCTGGTCGAGCGGGCTGTTCGGGTGCGTGAAGAAGAGGTCCAGGCAGCAGACGAAGCGGAACGGGACGGGGAGGGTGTCGGCCACGTGCACCCGCTGGTCGGGGCCGAGGATCTCCGTCTCCAGCCCGCTTCCGCGGCCGATGGGGCGGACGGCGGACGGCGGGGCGCCCACCGGCCGGTAGCCGAGGAGCGGGTGGTAGGCCAGCGTCGCGCCCCGGCGGCCGCCGCCGAGCGGCAGGAGGACGACGCGGTTCCCGTCGCGGACCCAGCGGCCCCGGTCGCCGGGGAGGATCGTGTGCGTGCTCATCTCGGCCTCCTGCGCGGCCGGTGGCCGCGCCTCAAGTGAGTGACGAAGTCGGCGGAGCAGGTGGGCAGCGCCGTATTCCCGCGTGCTACCGGACGAACACGTCGACCCACAGGTCGACGCTGCGCGCCCCGGCCGAGTCGATCCACAGGTTCCTGCCGTTCCTCCCCTTCGGCAGGCTGGCAGGGTCGACGGTCACCGACACCTGGGCTCCCGCCGGGGTCGCGGTGCCGGCCGAAGGGGTGAAGACCATCCACGCGGGAGCGTTCCTCACCCGCCACGGCACGCTGCCGGACGCGCTCTGGATCCTGAACGACCCCAGCACCCGCCCGGCCACCATGTTTCCCGTGTCGAGCGCGATCTCGGGGGGAAGGAGCGTGAGGCCCGTGCCGGTCTTCGGGGCGGGGCGAGTGCACGACCTCCCGCTGGGCGGCGGCGCGGGGAGCACGGGGAGGCCGCAACGGGGCCACACCCGCAGCAGCTCGGTTCCCAGCAGCGCGGGGCTCTTCGCCAGCGACCTGCGGAAGGCGACGAGGGGCGGCGGCCCGGGTACGCACACCGCGTCGCGTCCCTCCGGGATCAGCTTCCACCAGCCGCCCGAGCTCCGCGCGCGCAGCGCCGGCTCGCGCTGGTCCTCCTGAAAGATCCCCCTGAGCACGCCGCGGGCGCCCGGATCCGAGTCTCCCGCGCGGACGGCCGCGAGCATCGCCAGCGCGGCCGCGCGCGCGGCTCGCCCGCGGCGGAGCAGCCCGAAGAGGGCGTACTGCGCCGCCACGTCGATGCGCGGATGGATGAAGTCGCACACGGTGTAGCCCGGAGTCGCGGGCCCTCCTCCGGGCGTCTCGAGCTCGCCCTCCAGCCCGCGCGCCGCCGCGGCGCCGCCGGCCGGCAGCAGGAGGATGCGGTTCCCTTCGCGGACCCAGCGGCCGGACGGCGCCGGCAGGGCGTATCGTCGGCCGGCGCTCATGGCCCACCTTTGCGGTTCGAGGTTGGGAGGCGGGACATCGCGGCGAGCATCCGGATGGAGGTCTCGACGGCGCGATGGAAGATCGGGAGGTGCATCTTCTCGTCGGGGGCGTGCATCCCGTCGTCGCGTAGCGCGAAGCCCATCAGCACCACGGGGAGCCCCAGGTCGGCGGAGAGCACGGCGGCCACGGGAAGGGTGCCGCCCGAGCGCACGAACACCGGCGCGCGCCCGAATGCGTCGCGCGCGGCGCCCGCCGCCGCGGCGACGGCGGGGTGGCGCGGATCCACCCGCACCGGCCGGGCGCGGGAGAGCGTCCGCACGCGCACGCGGGCGCCGGGGACGGGGGTGGCGGCCACCCAGCGGCGGAAGAGGCGCTCGACGCGCTCCGGGTCCTGCCCCGGCGCCAGGCGGAAGCTGAGCTTCGCCGAGGCGCGCGTGGGGATCACGGCCTTCACCCCGTCGCCCGCGTAGCCGCCGGCGATGCCGTGCAGGTCTACCGAGGGGCGCAGCGTGGTGCGCTCGTACTCCGTCCACCCCGGCTCGCCCCAGCCGGCGGAGAGCCCGGCCTCGCGCAGCATCTCGGCGTCGTCCGGGCCCGCGCGGCGCAGCGCGGCGCGCTCCGCGGGCGGGAGGAGGTCCACGCCGTCGTAGAAGCCGGGGATGGCGACCCGCCCGTCGTCCCCGTGCAGCCGGGCGACGAGCTCGGAGAGGACGTGCACCGGGTTGGCCACCGCGCCGCCGAAGATCCCCGAATGGAGGTCGTGCGACGGGCCGCGCACCTCGATCTCCATTCCCAGCGTGCCGCGCATGGAGAGGGTGATGGCGGGGGTGCGCGCGTCGCGCATCGGCATGTCCGAGATCACGGCCACGTCCGCGCCGAGCGAGGGCCCGCACCGCGCCAGGTAGCCGAGCATCCCCCCACTCCCGCTCTCCTCCTCGCCCTCGAAGAGGAAGACCAGGTTCACCGGGAGGCGCCCGGCGGTGTGCAGCCAGCTCTCCGCCGCCTTCACGTGCGCCCAGAGCTGCCCCTTGTCGTCGGACGCGCCGCGGCCGTAGAGTGCGTCGCCGCGGACCGTGGGGTGGAAGGGGGGCGAGCGCCACCCGTCCGCCGCCTCCGCGGGCTGCACGTCGTAGTGGCCGTAGACGAGCACAGTCGGCCGTCCCGGCGCCCCTCGCCAGTCGGCGCGGACCAGCGGGTGCCCGCTCGTCTCCACCAGCCCCGCGCGGAGGCCGATGGCGCCCAGGTGCGCCGCCAGCCACGCCGCGCACCGCCGCACGTCCGCCGCGTGCGCCGGCTCGCTGCCCACGGAGGGGAAGCGCACCAGCGCCTTCAGCTCCTCCACGAAACGGCCGCGGTTGGCGCGGGCGTACGCCAGCGCCGCCGGGACGCCGTCCCTGGGGACTGCGTCCGTGCGTGGACGGGTGCGGGCAGGCGCGGCGGACGGCATGTCACGCCGCGGGGCCGAACGGCCCGCGCCCGCCGCGCAGCCGGTAGCGGCGCATCCGCCGCTCGGAGAGCCGGACGGGGACCAGGACGCCCGCGCGCCGCACGGCGACGATCTCGCCGCCGCCGCCGGGGAGCGGACGCGCGACCACGTCCCAGGCGACCGGGCCGAAGCAGCCGCGGAAGACGCCGTAGCGCGTGCCGGTGGTGAGGCTGCGGAGCGTCCCCACCCGCCGCGCGCCGCGGAGCACCCGCTCCAGCGCGGCCGTGCGGCGGCGCTCGCGCACCCGCCAGGGTCGCACCGCCCGCCCCGCCGCGGCGCCCCGGCCGAAGCCCGGGCGCGCGCCAGCCGCCAGCGTGAGGTCGGCCCCGTCCGCCGTGCGCCACCAGATGCGGCCGGAGAGCGGCGCGTATCCGCCGCCACCCGGCGCGTACGCCGGGGACCGGGTCGTGGGAAACATGAGGTGCTCCTTCCTGCGTCGGTTGGTCAGCCGCGCCCCAGCGGGTCGCCGCCGAGCTCGAAGGGCGTGCTCTGCCCCAGGTCCACGACGGTCGCCGGGAGCCCGGGCGGCACGGAGCCGCCGCTCTGCACCCGGAAGCCCAGCGGGGCGGGGAGGATGCGGTTGGTGGCGGTGCGGTTGTTGAGCTTCACGCCGGCCCGGGCGCAGGCGCGGATGAGGACGTGCTCCACGTCGCTGCGCAGCAGGTCGGCGGGCGGCGCCGGCGCCGGTCCGGTCCAGGCGATGCTCCCCACGGCGACGGTGTACGGCGCCAGGCCGATCCCGAGCTCGCTCAGCGCCTGGAGACGGCCCCGCCAGCGCACGGCCC
>DASYJZ010000237.1:0-11222 GCA_035995965.1 Longimicrobium sp.
CCTTCGACCTGGAGCAGGGCCCGGTGATCCGCGGCCGGCTGGTGCGGATGGCGGAGGACGACCACGTGCTGCTCGTCACCATGCACCACATCGCCGCCGACGGCTGGAGCGCGGGGCTGCTGCTGGGCGAGCTGGGGACGTACTACCGGGTCTTCCTGGAGGGCGCGCCCGATCCGCTCGCCCCGCTCCCGGTGCAGTACGCCGACTACGCCGCGTGGCAGCGCCGGTGGCTGGAGGGCGATGCGCTCCAGCCGCAGGCGGACTACTGGCGCGACGCGCTGGCCGGCGCGCCCGAGCTGCTGGAGCTGCCGACGGACCATCCGCGCCCGGCACAGCAGGACCTCACCGGCGCCGCCGCCTGGATCACGCTGGACGAGGCGCTGACGGCCGGGCTCAAGGCGCTGAGCCGGCGCCATGGCACCACCCTCTTCATGACGCTGCTGGCGGGGTGGGCGGCGGTGCTGGCGCGGCTCTCCGGGCAGGCCGAGGTGGTGGTAGGCACCCCCGCGGCCAACCGCGGGCGCAGGGAGATCGAGGGGCTGATCGGCTTCTTCATCAACACCCTCGCCATCCGCGTGGACCTGGGCGGCTCGCCCACGGTGGCGGAGCTGCTGGGGCGGGTGAAGGCGCGGGCGCTGGGCGCGCAGCAGCACCAGGACATCCCCTTCGAGCGGGTGGTGGAGCAGGTGCAGCCGTCGCGCAGCCTGGCGTACAGCCCGCTTTTCCAGGCGGTGCTGGCGTGGCAGAACACCCCCGGCGGCGACCTGGAGCTCCCCGGCCTCACCCTGGGCGCGGTCGACGCCGAGCCGCACGTCTCCGCCAAGTACGACCTGTCGCTGGGCCTGGAAGAGGTCGACGGGCGGATCGAGGGCGGGCTGCGCTACGCCACCTCGCTCTTCGAGCACGCCACGGTGGAGCGCTGGCTCGGCTACCTCCGCAACGTCCTCGCAGCGATGGTCGCGGACGACGCGCAGGCCGTCGACCGCCTCCCGCTCCTCCCCGCGGCCGAGCTGCGGCAGGTGGTGGAGGATTGCAACCGCACCGGCCGCGAGTACCCGCGCGACGTCTGCCTGCACACGCGCTTCGAGCGGCACGCGGCCGAGCGGCCGGACGCGGTCGCGCTGGAGTGGGACGGCCTCGCGCTGACCTACGCCGAGCTCGACGCGCGCGCCAACCGGCTGGCGCGCCACCTGGCCGGCCGCGGCGTGGGGCCGGAGAGCCGCGTGGGCGTGCTGCTGGAGCGCTCGGCGGAGCTGGTGGTCGCCATCCTCGCCATCCTCAAGGCGGGCGGCTGCTACGTGCCGCTGGATCCCGCGTACCCCGCCGGGCGGCTGCGGCTGATGCTGGCCGACGCCGGCGCCCGCGTGCTCGTCACCCGCGGCGACCTCGCGTCGTCCGTCGGCGCGGAGGGGGTCGAGGCCGTCTCGCTCGACGCGGCGGCCGAGGCGATCGCGTCCCAATCCCCCGAGGCGGTGGAGAGCGGCGCGACGGCGCAGAACCTGGCCTACATCGTCTACACCAGCGGGAGCACCGGGCTGCCGAAGGGGGTGATGGTGAGCCATCGCACCGTGGTGCAGCTCGTGGTCGGCACCGACTACGTGCGCTTCGGCCCGGGCGACCGCATCGCGCAGGCGTCCAACGCCAGCTTCGACGCGCTCGCCTTCGAGGTGTGGGGCGCCTTCCTGAACGGCGCCACCCTGGTCGGCATCCCCCGCGACGTGCTGCTCTCGCCGCACGCGTTCGGCGCGTTCCTGCGCGGGCACGAGATCACCACCCTCTACCAGACCACGGCGCTCCTCAACCAGCTCTCGCGCGAGCAGCCGGACGTGTTCGCGCCGCTGCGCGAGGTGCTCTTCGGCGGCCAGCAGGTGGACGCCGACGCCGTGCGCCGCATCCTCGCGGCGGGCGGGCCCGGGCGGCTGCTGCACATGTACGGGCCCACCGAGACCACCGCCTGGTGCTCCTGCGCCGAGGTGGCCGAGGTGGCCGAGGGCGCCCTCACCGTCTCCGTGGGCCGGCCGACCGGGAACCAGCGCATCTACCTCCTCGACCACGCGCTCCAGCCCGTGCCCGTGGGCGTGCCGGGCGAGGCGTACGTGGGCGGCGGAGGCGTGGTGCGCGGCTACCTGGACCGCCCCGCGCTCACCGCCCAGCGCTTCGTCCCCGACCCCTTCGCGGCCGAGCCGGGGGCGCGGATGTACCGCACCGGCGACCGGCTGCGGCGGATGGCGGACGGCACGCTGGAGTTCGTGGGCCGCATCGACGAGCAGGTGAAGATCCGCGGCTTCCGCATCGAGCCGGGCGAGGTGGAGAGCGCGCTCGCCGCCCATCCCTGGGTGGACGAGGCCCGCGTGGTCGTCCGCGAGGACCAGCCGGGCGAGCCGCGGCTGGTGGCGTACGTGGTCGGCGAGGTGAACGCCCACGAGCTGCACGAGTTCCTGGCCGAGACGCTGCCGGACTACATGGTCCCCGTCGCGTTCGTGGTGCTGGACCGCATCCCCCTCACCCCCAGCGGCAAGCTCGACCGCCCCGCCCTCCCCGCGCCCGAGTACGCCGGCCGCGAGGACCGCTACGTCGCGCCCGGCACGCCGGTGGAAGAGGCGCTGGCCGGCATCTGGGCCGAGGTGCTGAAGGTCGACCGGGTGGGCGTGGGCGACGACTTTTTCGCGCTGGGCGGGCACTCGCTGCTGATCATGCGGCTGGTGGCCCGGGCGCGCGACGCGTTCGGCGTGGAGGTCTCCATCCGCACCGTCTTCGCGGCGCCCACGCTGGGGGCGATGGCCGCGGAGATCGAGCGCGCGGTGCTCGACGACGTCATGGCCATGTCCGACGCCGATGCCGAGGCGCTGGCCGAACTGAACCTGACCGTGGGAGGCTGAACGTGACCGTCCAGGAGCTGGCCCCGCCCCGCCCCGAGCTCACCGCCGCCAAGCGCGCGCTGCTCGAGGCGCGCCTCTGGGGGATGAACCGCGGCTCGCCGCTCGCCCGCGCCGCGCGCACCGGCGACGCCCCGCTCACCTGGGACCAGGAGCGCTTCTGGTTCCTGGACCGCCTGGGGCAGGGCGGCACGGCGTACAACATCTTCGCCGGCCGCCGGCTGGCGGGCGGCCTGGACGCGCCCGCGCTGCAGCGCGCGCTGGCCGAGGTGGTGCGCCGCCACGACACCCTGCGCACCACCTTCCGCGAGGTGGACGGCGCCGCGGTGCAGGTCGTCGCCCCCTTCGACGGCTTCGAGCTCCCGACCGAGGCGGTGCCGGGGGACGACGTCGAGGCCGGGCTGCGCGCGCGCATCGCGGAGCTCTCCGGGCACCGCTTCGAGCTCACCCGCGGGCCGCTCTTCCTCGCGCGGCTGCTGCGGCTGGGCGCGGGCGACCACGCGCTCCTCCTCTGCCTGCACCACATCGTGGCCGACGGCTGGAGCCTGCGGGTGATCTTCGACGAGCTGTGGGCGCTCTACGAGGCCTTCCGCGAGGGCCGCCCCTCGCCGCTGGCCGAGCCGGCGATGCAGTACGCCGACTGGGCCGCGTGGCAGCGCTCGCGGCAGTCGGGAGAGGCCGAGGCGCGGCACCTGGCGTGGTGGCGCGAGCGGCTGGCCGGCGCGCCCGAGCTGACCGAGCTCCCGGTCGACCATCCCCGCCCGCCGGCCCCGTCGTTCCGCGGCGGCCGCTTCCCCGTCAACGTCGGGGCCCGGGTGGCGGAGCGGGTGCGCGACCTGGCCCGCGCCGAGGGGGCCACGCTCTACATGGCCGTCCTGGCCGCCTTCGCCGTGCTCCTCGCCCGCTACGGCGCCGGCGACGACGTGGTGGTGGGCACCCCCATCGCCGGGCGCGCACGCAAGGAGGTGGAGTCGCTGGTCGGCCTGTTCATGAACACGCTGGTGCTGCGCGCCGACCTCTCCGGCGACCCGTCGTTCCGCGAGGTGGTGGGCCGGGTGCGCGAGACGGTGCTGGGCGCCTGGGAGCACCAGGAGATCCCGTTCGCGCGGGTGATCGCGGAGCTGCGGCCCGAGCGCACGCTCAGCCACTCGACCCTCTTCCAGGTGCTCTTCCAGCTCGACACCGTGTCGTCCGAGGGTGCGGCGGGCGGGCCGGCGGGGCTGAAGCTGTGCGAGCTGGGACGCGAGAGCGACACCGCCAAGCTCGACCTGGCGCTGCTGCTGCACGCGCACGCGCACGGCATCAGCGGCGGGCTGCACTACAGCGCCGACCTCTTCGAGCGCGGCACGGCGGCGCGGATGGCGGGGCACCTGGAGCGGCTGCTGGAGCAGGTGGCGGCCGATCCCGACCGGCGCATCTCGCGGCTGGAGCTCACCACCCGCTCCGAGCGCGCTCGGCTGCTGGGGTGGAACCGCACCACCGCCCGCTACCCCGCCGACCGCTGCATCCACCAGCTCTTCGAGGAGCAGGCGCGGCGCACCCCCGGCGCCGTCGCGGTCGCATGCGGCGGGGCCTCGCTCCCCTACGCCGAGCTCGACGCCCGCGCCAACCGGCTCGCGCGCCACCTCCGCCGCCTGGGCGTGGGCCCCGAGGTGCGCGTGGGCGTGTGCCTGGAGCGCGGCCCGGAGCTGCTGGTCTCCATCCTGGGGGTGATGAAGGCGGGCGGCGCCTACGTGCCGATGGACCCCGCCCACCCCGCCGAGCGCATCGCCTACATGCTGGACGATTCCGGCGTGGGCGTGGTGCTCACGCAGGAGCGGCTGCGCGCCCGCCTCCCGCTCTCCGCCGGCCTCGCCGTGGTCGCGGTGGATTCCGCGTGGGACCGCATCGGCGAGGAGAGCGCGGAGGCGGTGGAGAGCGGCGTCGCGGCCGAGAACCTGGCGTACGTCATCTACACCTCCGGGAGCACCGGCCGGCCCAAGGGCGTGGCCATGCACCACCGGGGCGTGTGCAACTACATCCACTGGGGGATCCGCTTCTACGGCGCCGACCGCGGCGAGGGCGCCCCGGTGTTCTCGTCGATGGCGGTCGACCTCACGGTCACCAACCTGCTCCCCCTCTTCGCCGGCCGCACCGTGCGCCTCCTCCCCGAGGAGTCGCCGGTGGAGGCGCTGGCCGAGGCGATCCGCGGCCGGCCGGGCTTCGGGCTGATCAAGATCACCCCCGTCCACCTGGGGCTGCTGAACACCCTGCTCTCGCCGGGCGACCTGGCCGGGGCGGCGCGGACGCTGGTGATCGGCGCCGACTTCCTCTCCGCCGAGCCCACCGTGCCCTGGCAGGAGCACGCGCCCGGCGTGCGGCTGATAAACGAGTACGGGCCCACGGAGACGGTGGTCGGCTGCTCGGCCTACCTGCTCCCCACCGGCCGCCACCACGCCGGCCCCGTCCCCGTGGGCCGGCCCATCCAGAACCTCACCTTCTACGTGCTCGACGCGCACCTGGAGCCGGTGCCCGTCGGCCTCCCCGGCGAGCTGTACATCGGCGGCGCCGGCGTGGCGCGCGGCTACCTGGGGCGTCCGGGGCTCTCCGCCGAGAAGTTCGTCCCCGACCCCTTCGCCGGGGCCGGCGCGCGGATGTACCGCACGGGCGACCGCGCGCGCTGGCAGGCCGACGGCAACCTCATGATCCTGGGCCGCACCGACAACCAGGTGAAGGTGCGCGGCTACCGCGTGGAGCTGGGGGAGATCGAGGCCGTGCTGCGCCGCCGCCCCGAGGTGCGCGAGTGCATCGTCACCGTGCGCGAGGACCGTCCCGGCGACCGCCGGCTGGTCGCCTACGTGGTGGCCGAGGGGGCGGACGCGGCGGCGCTGCGCGAGCACCTGCGCCGCGCGCTGCCGGAGTACATGGTGCCGGGCGCCTTCGTGGTGATGGCGGCGCTCCCGCAGACGTCCACCGGGAAGATCGACCGCCGCACCCTCCCCGCGCCGGACTACGGGGCGGCCGGCGCGGCCTTCGACGAGCCGGCGAGCTTCGTGGAGGCGCGGCTGATCCAGGTCTGGGAGGAGCTGCTGGGGGTGGAGGGGATCGGCCCCTCGCAGAACTTCTTCGAGCTGGGCGGCAACTCCTTCATCGCGCTGCGGCTGATGGCCACGGTGAACCGCCGCCTGCGGTGCGACCTGCCGCTGGCGACGCTCTTCGCGGGCGGCACGGTGCGGCACATGGCCGAGGCCATCGAGGCGCAGGGCCGCGCGGCGCCCGCGGCGCTCTCGCCCGTGGTCCCGCTGCAGCCCGGCGGCTCGCTGCCGCCGCTCTTCTGCGTCCACCCCGCCGACCGCGACGTGGTGGGCTACGTCAACCTGGTCCGCCACCTGGGGCCCGGCCAGCCGGTGTACGGCCTGCGCGACCTGGGCGACGACCTGGCGCGCCCCGTGGCCACCATCGCCGCGGAGCACGTGGCGGCCATCCGCTCGGTGCAGCCCGAGGGGCCGTATCACCTGCTCGGCTGGTCGTTCGGGGGATTCGTGGCCTTCGAGATGGCCCTCCAGCTCCAGCGGCAGGGGCAGCCGGTGGCCTTCCTGGGGATGCTCGACACCCTGTCGCCCGAGCTGGTGCACGCCTGGCCGTGGACGCGCGACCTGGACTTCATCGTCGGCGCCGCCAGCGACGTGGCCGCGCTCGCCCGCCGCCCGTTCGCGCTCGACCGCGCCGCGCTGGAGGGGCTCGACCCCGACGAGCAGGTGCGCCGCGTGGTGGAGGCGCTGCATGCGCAGGGCGCCGCCCCGGCAGACTTCGACGCGGCGACGCTCTCCGAGGGCTACCGGACGCTGCGCGACCGCGTCCGCAGCCGCGCGGGGTACGTGGGCGCGCCCTTCGGCGGCACCCTCACCCTCTTCCGCGCGAGCCTGGTGAAGGACCGCTGGATCGAGTTCTTCGCCCCGTACACGGACGAGGAGAAGCGCACGCTGGGCTGGTGCCGGCACACGCCGGAGGTGGAGGTGCGCCCGGTCCCCGGCGCGCACGTGACGCTCGGCTCCGAGCCGCACGTCCGCGTGCTTGCCCGCGAGCTGACCGAGGCGCTCGCCGACGCCCGCGCCCGCACCGCCGCCGTCGAGGCGCCGCGTGCGCTCGCCGCCGCCTGTCCCGGCCGCGCCGGATGCGCGGCCGCCGGGTGCGAGACGACGCCCGGCTGCGCGTGGCAGGGGGCCGAATGACGCAGCTCTCTCGCTGGCGCGCCCTCCTGGGCCTGCTCCGGAGCGCGGCGCCGGGCCGCACCGCGCTCTTCGCCGCCCTCGTCTTCGCCGCCGGGCTCCTGCCGACGGGGGTGATCCTGGCCACGGGCGCGCTGATCGACGCCGTCCCCGCCGTGGTGGCGCACGGCGTGGCCGCGGGCGGTCCGGCGGTGCTGGCGCTCGCGGCGCTGGCCGCCGCGCTGGTCGCGCTCGCCCTCGCCGGGAACCTGCTGGCGCAGCAGGCGGGCGCGCTCGACGCCGCCTTCGCGCTGGAGGTGCACCACTCCGTCGCCCGCGTGGCGCTGGGGACGCCGGGGATCGCCCCGCTGGAGGACCCCGCCTTCGCGGACGAGATCGACGCGGTGCAGGACGCGGAGCGGCGCGGCGTGCTGCAGCGGCCGGTGACGCAGCTCTCCGCCGTGCTCACCACGCGGCTGCGGGGGACCGGCGCGGCCGTGGTGCTGCTCGGCTTCCACTGGTGGGCGCCGCTGGCGCTCGCCGCCGCCTGGCAGCTCACCAACCTCGTCTACCTGCGCGCCACCGAGCGGGGGCTGACCACGCGCTCGGGGCTGGGCGCGGCGCGGCTGCGGCGCTCGGAGTACCTGCGCTCGCTGGCGATGGAGCCCGCGGCCGCCAAGGAGATCCGCGTCTTCGGCCTCGCCGGGTGGATGGTGGGCGAGTACGGCGACGCCTGGCTCGACGCGCTGGGGCTGATGTGGCGCAACCGCAAGGCCGAGCGCGGCCTGAACGCCATCGCCCTGGCCGCGGTGGCCCTCTCCCACGCCGCCGTCCTGGGCGCGCTGGGGCTGGCTGCCGCGCACGGCGAGGTCTCGCTCGCCGCGCTCTTCGTCTTCGTGCAGGCCGCCATCGCCACGGCCGACCTGGGGCTGATCGGCGACGCGCAGGGGTGGACGGCGCAGGCGCTCGCCCTCTCCGGCCGCGTGGCCGGGCTGCGGTCGCGCTTCGGCGCCGCGCCGCTCCCCCCGGCGCCGCGCGCCGCGGCCCGCAGCGCCCGGTCGAAGGGCGTGGCGGTGCGGCTGGAGGGGGTGCGCTTCACCTACCGCGGCCGCGAGGCGCCCACGCTGGACGGGCTGACGCTGGAGGTCCCGGCGGGCCAGTCGCTCGCCATCGTGGGCGAGAACGGGGCGGGGAAGAGCACGCTGGTCAAGCTCCTCTGCGGGCTGTACGAGCCGCACGCCGGCCGCGTCGCCCTGGACGGCGGCGAGTCGCCGTCCGCGGCGCGGGGGAAGGTCGCGGTGATCTTCCAGGACTTCGTGCGCTACCGCCTGCCGCTGCGCGAGAACGTGGGCTTCGGCCATCTCCCCTCCCTGGGCGACACGGCGGCGCTGGAGGGCGCGCTGCGCGACGCGGGCGGCGCCGCGCTCCTGGCGGGGCTGCCCGACGGGTGGGACACGGTGCTCTCGCGCGAGTTCGAGGGCGGCGTGGACCTCTCCGGCGGGCAGTGGCAGCGGGTGGCGCTCGCCCGGGCGCTGGCGGCGGTACGCGGCGGCGCCGGGCTGCTGATCCTGGACGAGCCCACCGCCGCCCTCGACGTGCGCGCCGAGACCGAGCTGTTCGAGCGCTTCCTGGAGCTGACCAGCAACGTCACCACCATCCTGGTCTCGCACCGGCTGTCCAGCGTGCGGCGCGCCGACCGCATCGTGGTGATCGACGGCGGCCGCGTGGCCGAGGACGGCACGCACGACGAGTTGATGCGCGCCGGCGGCCGCTACGCGCGGATGTTCACGCTGCAGGCCGAGCGCTTCGCCGAGGCCGCCCTCGTTGGCGAGGAGGTGGGCGATGCGTGAACGCATGCGCGCGCTGGCCCTGCTGACGCGCACCGCCTGGCGGACGGACCCCTGGCGCTCGGCCGGGCTGCTGCTGGAGCCGATCGGCAACCTGCGCTTTCCGCTCTTCGCCTGGTTCCTGAAGCTGCTGGCCGACGGCGCGCTCGCGCACGACCCGCGCCGGCTGGCGCTGGGCGCGGCGGGGATCGCCGCCACCCGCGTGCTCTGGTTCGCCGGGCTCTGGAGCGGGAGCTGGATCCGCATCGGCCTCACCGAGCGCGTGGGCTTCGCCTTCGACCGCGAGATCGCCTCGCTCTCGGCCAGCCTTCCCGGCCTGGAGCACCACGAGCGGCCCGACGTGCAGGACCGGCTGGAGCTCCTGCGCCAGAAGCAGGGGGTGCTCGGCGGGTCGCTCAACTCGCTGGTCAACGCCGCGAACGCCATGGTCGCGGGCGTGGGGACGCTCGTCGCCCTGGCGCTGGTGAGCCCGTGGCTGCTGCTGCTGGTCCCCTTCGCCCTTCCCGTGCTCCCCATCGCCGCCGCGCAGCAGCGGTGGTACGCCGACGCCGAGACGCGCTCCGCCGGCCCCGCGCGCCGCGCCCGCCACCTGCGCGGGCTGGCCGTCGACCGCAACGCGGGGATGGAGCTGCGCGTGTTCGGGCTGCAGCGCGAGCTCCTCTCCCGCTTCCGCGCCGCGTGGGCCGAGAGCTGGCGCGCCGCGCTGGCCGCCGACCGCCGCGCCGCCTGGCTCAACAGCGCCGGCGACGTGCTCTTCACCGTGGGCTACGCGGCGGCCGTGGGGCTGATGCTCTGGCGCGCCGCGCACGGGCTGGCGGCCGCGGGCGAGGTGGTGATGGTGGCCTACCTCGCCCAGCAGGTGCGCACGGGGGTGATCGACCCGGTGTGGAAGGTGGCCCGCCTGGGCGAGGCCCTGCGCGCCGCCGGCCGCCTCCTCTGGCTGCGCGACTACGCCGCCGCCATGGGCCGCGGCGGCGATCGTCCGGCGCCGGGCAGGCTGACGGACGGGATCGTCTTCGACCGCGTCTCCTTCCGCTACCCGGGCACCGAGCGCTGGGCGCTGCGCGACGTCTCCTTCCGCATCCCCGCGGGCGCCGTGGTGGCGCTGGTGGGCGAGAACGGGGCGGGGAAGACCACCGTGGTGAAGCTCCTCTCCCGCATGTACGCGCCCACCGAGGGCCGCATCCTGGTGGACGGCGTGGACCTGGCCGAGATCGGGGTCGAGGCCTGGCGCGAGCGGCTGTCGGCGGCCTTCCAGGACTTCGCGCGCTTCGAGATGCCGGCCCGGCGCACCGTGGGCGTGGGCGACCTGCCGCGGGTGGACGACCGCGCCGCCGTCGCCGCCGCGCTGGAGCGGGCGGGCGCGGGCGGCCTGCTCGCCACCCTCCCCGCGGAGGGCGACACGCAGCTCGGCGCGCGCTGGGAGGGCGGGGTGGACCTCTCCACCGGGCAGTGGCAGAAGCTGGCGCTGGGCCGCGCGCTGATGCGCGCCGACCCGCTGCTGGTGTTCTTCGACGAGCCCACCGCCAGCCTGGACGCGCTCACCGAGCACGCGCTGTTCGAGCGCTACGCCCGCGCCGCGCGCTCCGGAGCCGCCCGCGGGATGATCACCCTGCTCGTGTCGCACCGCTTCAGCACCGTGCGCACCGCCGACCTGATCCTGGTGATCGACGGCGGCGGCGTGGCCGAGCTGGGCGCGCACGACGAGCTGCTGCTGCACGACGGGCTGTATGCCGAGCTGTACCTGCTCCAGGCGCGCGCCTACGCGTGACCCGGCCGAACCCCTGAACCGCGGGACGGAGATGCCGAAGCCAGCACCACACCTGGGAGACGTCGCCCAGGCACTGTCGATCCGCTACCCCGTTCGTGGCATTGACCCGGTGGCCGCAGGGTACGTCCCCTCGCCCTGCGCGCCCCAGGACCTGCACATGATCCAGGTTCCCCTCTCCGCGCCGCGGCTTGCCCCGGAGCACGCGCAGCCGAAGCTCAGGATCCCGCGCTGTTGGCCCGGGTCCGGGCTCTTCACCGAGCGCGCGGGCCGCATCGGCACGGAGGAGGCGTTCAACCTGGGCGCGCGGGTCGCGGAGGTGGAGTCGCTGGGCGAGCGGGTGATCCGCTGCAACCTTGGCCAGCCGGACTACCCGCTTCCGCAGCACATCGCCGAGGCGCTGAAGCGGGCGGTGGACCGGGGCCTCACCACCTACTGCGCCCCCGAGGGGATCCCGGAGCTGCGACGCGCCGTGGCGAACTCGCTGAGCGAGCGGCACGGGCTGGACATCGACCCCGACCGCGTGGTCGTGTACCCCGGGCAC
>DASYJZ010000238.1:0-4840 GCA_035995965.1 Longimicrobium sp.
CGCGGGTTCGGGAGGGGGAGCGGATCGAGGCGGTGGTGCCGGCGGAGTAAGAACGACATCTCACGCAGAGCCGTAGAGCCGCAGAGAAACCAACAAGCTTCTCTGCGGCTCCGCGGCTCTGCGTGAGGCGCTTTTCACCGGAGCTGATTCAGCACTGGAGTTGCGGAATCGGGACTCCCTCCAGCCGTGGATCGGCAATCCTGATCTCCCCGCGGACGATGACGAGCGCGACGTCGTCCGCGGTCGCCTCCAGCACGGGCTTGCGGAAGGCGGCGAGGTCGGCGGGGGCGCCGGGGGCCAGCGAGGGCACGGGGAGGCGCAGGCGGCGGGCGGCGGTGGCGCCGACGGCGTCGAGCAGTCGGGCATCGTCGAGGTAGCCGATGCGGCGCGCGGCGGCCAGCTCGTCGAGGAGGTCGCCGTCGGCGGACAGCAGCGAGTCGCTGCCGAGCAGGACGTCGATCCCGGGCGCGAGCAGTTCGGGCGAGGCAGTGCGGCCGAGGAGGAACTCGTTGCTCGTCGGGCACCACACCACCGCGGCCCCGGACGCGCGCAGGCGGCGGATCCCGTCCGCGTCGGCGCCGACCGCATGCACGGCGAGCAGGCGGCCGTCGAGGTAGCCGAGGCGGTCTAGGTCGCGTACCTCGTCGGCGGAGAGGTCGTCGACGCCCTCGGCGAGGTGGACGCAGAGCGGCTGGCGGGGATCGGTGGGATCCGGCGCGGCGGCGCGGGCGAAGTCGCGCTCGAAGCCCAGCGAGTGCGCCGTGCGGAGGCGGGCCACGCGGATCGGGAAGTCGCGCTCGAAGTCCGGCTCCCAGTCGTCGTGGTGCACGACCGTGGTGACGCCGGCGCGGAGGTTCTTCCACGCGCCGCGCAGCAGCGCCTCGCGCCGGGGGAGCGCGCGCCCGGCCGCGATCTCGTCCGCGAAGCGCGCGTGGATGTCGCGGCCCCACTCGTACGCGTTGGCGTACGGCGGCGCGCCGAGGCGGCCGTAGTGGTTGCGGTGGAGATGGTCGTGCGCGTTGATCAGCCCCGGCCGCAGCTCGCCGTCGGGGATGCGGATCGTGGTGTCGAACCGGCCGTCGGGGGGAACGATGACGCCGTCCTCCACGCCGAGCGTGAGGTTCGCCGCCTCGATCCGGACTCTCATCCCGCGCGCCGGAACGCGAGCGCGAGGACGACCGCGAGGCCGAAATCCGCCGCGTATCGGCCCATCGCTCCCGCGCGCGCGAAGAACCCCTCCAGCTCGTCGTCGATGGTGCCGTCGCGTCGCTCGGCCAGCGTGAGCCCGGCGGCCTCGGCCGCGGCGACGTGATCATCCACCGTGTGGACGTGGTGCTCGACGTCGTGCAGCGTCCCGGCGGCGTCGCGGAACGAGCGGGTGTGGCCCGCCCGCGCCGCGTCGGGGTGGAAGTCGGTGACGACGACGGTCCCGGCCACTGCGCAGACGCGTGCCAGCTCGGCGTAGGCGGGGATCGGGTCCGGGAGGTGGCCGACGACGAGGCGGCACCAGACCACGTCGAAGCTCGCGGCGGCGAAGGGCAGTGCGCGCAGGTCGGCGGCGGCGAGGAGAGGCGGGGCGCCACTCGCGGATGATGCACCAGCGGCCAGCATCTCCCAGGTGAGGTCGGCGCCGGCGGCGAGGGCGGCACCGCCGGCGGCGCGGAGGCGGCGCCCGGTGCCGCAGCCGGCGTCGAGCAGCCGCAGGCCACGCAGCGGCGGCGTCAGCGCGGCGACCAGGCGGTCGTCGACGAAGGTGATCGCCGTCTCCTGCTCGTAGCTGGGCGCCCAGAGGCGATACGCGGCCTGCGGCGGGAGCGGCGCCTCCCGGTCGACGGCGACGTCGGCGGATGGCGCAGCCGCGGCGGTCATGCCGGGGCCAGCTCGGGCATCGCCAGGGAGACGGGGCGGAGGTGGCCGTACGCCTGCGAATCCTGCGGCTGCACCTGCGCCAGGCGGCGGACCGTCCGCAGCACCGCGGGGTCGTGGAAGTCGCCGCGCTCCCAGCGGCCGCGCGCCAGGATCCTGCCGAGCGCCTTCCCCCATCCCCGCGTCTTGCTGTCGTGCAGCGAGGGGAAACGGCTCTCCATCACCAGCCGGAAGTTCTCCACGCGTGTCCGCAGCCCTCGGTCCATCCAGGGGACGCGCGGGTCTTCGTGCGTCATCCACTGCACCCACTCGGGCTGGGTCCACTCCTCCAGCGTCGCCGGCGTCCCGGCGAGCGCGTCGACGTCGCCATAGGTGCCGCGGCGCTGGGGGGTGGGGGTGTAGTAGTAGGTGATCAGCTCCATCGCCGGGTTGATCCCCTTCAGCCGGCGGATGAAGCCGAGCGTGGTGTCGATCTCCTTCTCCGGGTCGTCCGGGCCGCCCAGGACGAAGGAGAACTCGGGGATGATGCCGTGCTCCCGCGTCCGCGCCGCCACCTCCAGCGTCTGCGCGGTGGTGAGCGTCTTGTTCATCTTCTTCAGCACCTCGTCCGACCCCGACTCGGCGCCGAAGAACACCATCTTCAGCCCCGACCGCTTCAGCGCCCGCCAGGTGGCGTCGGAGAAGCGCAGCATGGCGTCGATGCGCGCCTCGCACCACCACGCCATCCCCAGCCGCTCCATCCGCTCCGCGAACTCCAGCGCGTGGTCCTCGCGCAGGAAGAAGTTGTTGTCGTAGAAGTGCACGCTGTCCATCCCGTAGCCGCGCTGCAGGAACTCCAGGTGACCCACGGTGCGCTCGGCGGACTGCTGCTTCTCCTTGCTCCCGAAGACCGAGATCACCCCGCAGAACTTGCAGCCGTACGGGCAGCCGATGGATGCCTGGTACACCCCCGAGCGGCGGCCCAGGAAGGTGGGGTGGAGGTAGTCCTCCACCGGCACCTTGTGGTACGCCGGCGACGGGAGCTCCTCCGGGCCCACCCAGGGGCGCTCGGGGTTGATGCGGTGCGTGCCGTCCGCCTCGCGCCAGGCGAGCCCCGCCACGGTGGCGGGGTCGCGCGCGCCGTCCAGCACCTCCAGCAGCTCGCGGAAGGTGTGCTCGCCCTGGCCGCGGATGGCCCAGTCCACGTACGCCGCGTCCAGCACGGGCGCGGGATACAGCGAGGCAAAGTTGCCGCCCCACACCACCTGCACCTCGGGGAAGCGCGCCTTCACCTGCCGCGCGAGCGGAACCGCGCTCACCAGCTGCGGCCCCGGCATCACCGTGAAGGCGACGACGCGCACCGCGTCCGGCCCGCCGCGCCGCCGCTCGACGTGCTCCGCGATCTCGGCGAGCGGGTCGACGTCAGGGCGGTTGCCGTCGAGGATCTCCCAGCTCGTGCCCTCGGGCAGCGCGGCGCCGACGGCCATCAGCGAGAGCGGGAAGCGCCGATTCTTCGGACGGGTGGCGCGCGGGTTGACGAACAGGATCATGGGACGGTGCACTCCCAGAGGTCGAAGCGGGACGGCGCGCGCCGGCGGCGCAGCAGGGCGACCAGCGGGCGGCTCTCGTAGCCGAGCGGATAGCGGACGCGGCGCCGCGTCCAGCGGAGCCCCAGCGGCGCGGACGCGGCGCCGAGGCGCGCGCGCGTCAGGTACTCGATGAAGGGCAGCGAGACCAGCGCGTCCGCGCGCTCGCCGAAGCGCTCGGCGGCGTGGCGCCGCTTCTCCGCCACCATCGCCTCGCCGTCGGCCGCGCGGCGGTAGAAGGGCGAGTCGAGGATGGCGATGCGGCCGCCGGGGCGGACGGCGCGCACGGCCTCGCGGAGCGTGGCGGCCAGGTCCAGCGCGTAGTGCAGCGAGGCGTTGAACACCGCCAGGTCGTAGCTCCCGCCGCGCACCGGCAGCGCGTCGAAGCTGGAGACGAAGCGGTCGAACGGCTTCGGGAGATGGGGATCGTATCCGGCCGCCGCCCCGAGCCCGTCCACCGCGTCGTCGCGCACGTCGACGGCGGTGGCAGCGTGCCCCAGCAGCGCCGCCCGATACGACAGCCAGCCGTTCCCCGCGCCGAGGTCGAGGAGGCGGAGCGGCCGCCCGGTCTCGCGCGCGAGCGGCCCGAGCACGCGCGCGACGAAGGCGTCGTACGTCCGCGAGCGCACCCGCCACTGCGCCGCCTGCGGGCCGGTGTGGAGGTACGGGAGCGCCAGCAACTCCGCCGTGCCGCCGGCGCCGCGCCCCTCCGCCGCGCGGTGCTCGCCGTAGCTCGCGCGGAAGCGTGCGAGCGCTTCGGCCCGCGGCGTGGCGACCGCGCTCACCGCGGCCCCGGCGTGGACGGCGGAGCCACGTCGGTCCGCTCCAGGTGGAAGAGCACGTGGTCGCCGAGGCGCGCGAGAGGGGCCGACGCGGCGCGGTCCAGCGCCTCCAGCGCGCGCAGCAGGCGGGGATGGCGCGAGATCCACGGCTCCGCCGCGCTGGGGGGGACGAACACGCCGATCCCCCGCGTCCGCCGCAGCCTGAACCACGGCGCAAAGGCGCGCGCCACCTCGCGGGGCCGATGGTAGCGGACGGTGAAGCTCCGCCCGCCGAGCCGCGCCGGCACGTCCCCACGCGCGAGGCGGCGGACGGCGGCGCGGGGATTCCGGCGCAGGAGCTCGACCACCACCTCGCCCGGCGGAAAGGGGCCGAAGAGCACCAGCATGGCCGGTGCGCCGGGGCGGAGGAGCCGCGCCAGCCCGCGCGCGACCGGCCGCAGGTCGGAGACGCAGTTGAGCGCGGCGAAGTTGGAGAAGGCGGCGTCGAAGCTCGGCGCTCCGATGCTCTCTCGCTCGGCGGCGAGCGCCTCCATCTCCTCCGCCGGCCAGACCTCCGCCGTCGACCATCCCTTCCGCCCCGCCAGCTTCGGCCCGGCGATGGCGACCATCGCGGGCGACGCGTCCGTC
>DASYJZ010000239.1:0-4263 GCA_035995965.1 Longimicrobium sp.
GGCTCGGCACCACCTTCTCGCCCTGCACCCGCTCCCGCTCGGCCTTCACCACCTGCTGGCGCACCTCGTCGGTGGTGGGATAGAGGCTCGGCACGGGCGCGCTCCGCGGCTCGGGCGCGACGGCTTCGGTCGGTGGCGGGGTCGGCGCGCTCGCCAGCGACGGGGCGGACTGGGCCCGCAGCGGCGCCGCGCACAGCACGCACGCGGACAGGGCGAACAGGAGCTTGCGCATCACGGTCTCCAGGTCTGGGTTGTCGTCTCGTCGGATCGATCCCCGGCCCGACGCAAGTCTGGTGCTCGCCTTCTCGTAGCCGGCTGGAGTCGGCAGGGGGCTTCGCCAATGTGGTCTCCGGATCGCCTTCTCCACCTTGTGACTCACGAGATAGGGGCTAAGGGCGTTGTGGCTCACGAGCATGCCTCAATGATCCACAAAATTGTTTGATGCTCATCGGTGAGCCTCAGGGAGAACGGGGCTACCTTCCGTGATGGTCAACAACTCGGGAAACGACAGGATGGCGGCGCGGCGTCCTCCTCCCGGCCGGAACTCTGCCAGCAGCCCTCCCCTGCGCGCCGCGAGCAGGATCCGGTTTGCGGTGGGCTTCGGGATTCCCGAGGACGTCACGAAGTCCGACGTCTTGAAGATCGGCTGGGAGAAGAACCAGTCCAGCGCGCGCACGCCGTAGAGAGACCGGATCTCGGCCGTGATCCACTCCTTGCGGGTGCGATACAGCTCGAGGATCGACCGGGCTCGGGCCTCGTTGGTCTCGGCCTGCTGAACCACCGCGCGCAGGAAGAAGGCGCACCATCCGGTCCAGTCGTCGTCGCGCGAGACCGCGAGCAGGCGGTCGTAGTACTCGCCGCGGTTCGCCTCCAGGACGGCGCTGATGTAGAAGTTCGGGCTGCTCAACAGCCGCTTCTCCACAAGGAAGAGCGGAACGAGCAACCGTCCGAGCCGGCCGTTTCCGTCGAGGAACGGGTGGACCGCCTCGAACTCCGCGTGCAGGATGGCGAGCTGCACCAGGCGGTCGGGCGCATCCTCGTGGAGGTATCGCTCCCACCGCGACATGGCCTCGGGAACACTCTCCGGCGAGACGGGGACGAACCGCGCCGTCTCCCGAGTCGAGCCCGCGGAGCCGATCCAGTTGGCGACGCGCCGGTACTCGCCCGGAGCCCGGGCCTGCCCGCGGACGCCCTGCATCAGGACGCGGTGCGCCTCCTTCACGATGCGCTGCGACAGAGGCAGCGACTTCATCATCTGCACGGCGTGACGCAACGCCGCGCGGTAGTTCAGCACCTCCTGGATGTCGGCTACCTTCTCATTGCTCTCGTCGGTTCTGCCCCCTGCCGCCTCGTAGGCCAAGACTTCGTCGAACGTCGCCTGCGTCCCCTCGATCCGGCTGGACAGCACCGCCTCCTGGGTCGTAAGCGGCGCCAGGAGCACGTCGGGATTGGGAACGCCCTGCAGCACGCCCTCGTACCGCGCGACGGCGGCGCTGGCCGGGCCGAGGAGCGGGATCAGCGCCGGCCAGTCCAGCTGAGCCGGCGGGAAGCGGCCCCGGTGGTACTCGACGCCCGGCATTTATCCCGCGCTCCCGACTGCTGACCTGCTGGTTCTGGCCATCGGACTCCCTGAGGAACGCAGGCGAGCGAGTTGATCTCGGGCCCGGCAGAGTCCGCTCGGCGGAGACGGGCCGTGCTCCACGAGACTCACCCATGAGCATCAAACGACTTCGAGGATCATGAAGCTTATTTGATGATCCACAAACGCGCTAGCCTGCCGCAGCCATCGGAGGAGAGCGCACAGACTTGAATGCCGGGCGCTCGCGCGTACCTTTCACCGCGGAAATCCTCCGCGGGGTGCGCCGAGCGACGGCACGACACCGGCGAGGGCACGATCCGGCGGGCCGGCGAAGCAGCCGTCCGCCGCACACCCACCCTGCCGGAGGACCGATGGCCGAGGGAACGACCGCCGCCGAGTACCAGGAGACCCACCGGCTGGTGCTGCAGCGGGTGCAGCCGGCGCTGCTGGGGCTGATGGACGGCTCGGTGAGCACGCTGGCGCCGCTCTTCGCGGCGGCCGAGCTCACGCACCGGCCGATGGCCGCCTTCTACGTGGGGCTCTCGGCCTCGCTCGGGGCGGCGATCAGCATGGGGCTCGCCGAGGCGCTCTCGGACGACGGGGTGATCAGCGGGCGCGGCAACCCGTGGACGCGCGGGCTCATCACCGGCGTCGGCACGGTGCTCGGGGGGATGTTCCACACCTTCCCCTTCCTCATCCCCGACCTGCGCCTCGCCCTCACCATCGCCTACGTGGTGGTGGCCGTGGAGCTCGTCGCCATCGCCTACATCCGCCGGCACTACATGCAGAGCCCGCTCGGCCGCACCCTCATCCAGGTGGTGTTCGGCGGCGCGCTGGTGTTCGCCATCGGCGTGCTGCTGGGGAACGCGGGGGGCTGATCCCCCGCCCCGCCTTCAAGGGCCGGCTATGTCGCTGCCGTACCGTCCGAGAGCGCGTCGGCGATGCGGCTGGAGAGCTCCACGTGCAGGACGAGGACGTTGGGGTCGCGCCGGCACACCCGGTCGTAGCGGTTGATGGTCGGCTCGTCGCCCTCGTCCACGGCGACGAGCTCGCGGGCCTGCTCCACGAACGCGCGTGCACCGTCCTCGCTTACCGCCTCATCCCCGGACAGGGCCTCGTCGATCGCCACGATCAGCCCCGAGAACGGCCGCAGCCAGGCGAAAAACGGGTCTTCGATGAGCGCCTTGAGCAGCTCGTTGCTGGTGGCGGGGCCGCGGCTCTTCTCCCACTCGCCGCGCTCGGCGTCGATCAGCGCCTTGTGCAGCCGCAGCAGCGCCAGCCGCACCGCCTTCAGGCGCTGCCGCAGCGGTTCGGGGGTCGGGTTGCGTCTATGTGCATTCATGAGCGCCGCGACACGAAAGAAGCGCGCCAGCAGCCAAAGAAAAAGAAATCTCTCACGGAGGACACGGAGGAAAGCGGTGAGTTCCCCCGTGTCCCCTGTGACCCCTGTGAGAGACAGCCGTGCCGAATCAGGCCATCGCGCTGAAGCGGGCGATGTAGCTGTTGAGCCGGCCCGACACCTCGCCCAGCGCCGCGGCCGCGCGCTCGATCTCGGCCAGCGTGTCGGCCTGCTCGGTGGCGGCCTCGGCCACGCGGGTAGCGCCCTCGCCGTTCTCCCCCGCCAGCCGCGACACCGCCGCCAGCTCGTCGCGCAGTCCCGCGACCCGGTGCTGCTGCTCCTGCGCCAGCTCCGCCATGCGCGAGGTCAGCTCGGCCGAGCCCGCAGCCGCGGTGACGATGTGGTCGACCGACTCCAGCGCCGTCTGCGACAGGTCGCCCACGTTGGCGACGCGCGCCGCGCCCTGCTCCATCCGCCCCAGCGCCGCGTCCATCTGGGCCCGCACCGAGTCCACCATCTCCGCCGCCTGCCCCGCCGCGTGGCCGCTGCTGTCCGCCAGCTTGCGCACCTCCTCGGCCACCACCGCGAAGCCGCGGCCGTGCTCCCCCGCGCGCGACGCCTCGATGGCCGCGTTCAGCGCCAGCAGGTTGGTCTGCTCCGCGATCTCGTGGATGGTGGACACCAGCTGCGAGATCCGCCCCGAGGCCTTCGCCAGCGAGGCCAGCTCGCGCGCCTCGCCGTCCACGAAGTCGCGCAGCTCCACCAGCCGCTCCAGCGCCTCGCGCATGGCCGCGCGGTTCTCCGTCGCCAGCGTCCCCGCGCCGCGGCTGGTGGCCGCGGCGTCGCGCGCGTCGGCCACCATCGCCGCCGTGGCGCCGGCCAGCGCCTCCGTGGCCTCCAGCCCGCGCGCGGTGCGGCCGCCCTGGTCGGCGATGCGCGCGCGGATCTCGCCCGCGTGCCCCGCCACCCCCCGGCCGCTCGCGCGCAACTCCGAGAGCCGCCCGCCCAGCGCGCGCAGCTGCCCCTCCATCTCCGCCGCGCTCTGCGTCATCGGGCGCACCAGCGAGTCGAGCTGCAGCGCCAGCGCCACCTGCCGCCCGAAGCGCTCGATCAGCCGCACCTCGTTGGGTCCGTAGGCGCCCGGGCGGTGGTGCGCGATCTCCAGCACCCCCAGCGTCGCCCGCCCGTAGCGCAGCGGCTGCAGCACCAGCGCGCGGATGTCGTCGTCGATCCCCATCAGGCGCGCGTCGCGCCGGGCATCGTCGATCACCATCGCGTCCTCACCCTGCAGCGATACCTCGCGCACCACCGTGGCCGCGCGGATCAGCCCGGTGCCGCCCAAGGG